>DATERH010000276.1:0-19337 GCA_035271785.1 Buttiauxella sp. | reverse complement strand
TCGGGCCTGATCAACGCCTGAGTGGCAGTCTTGCGTGTGCAGTGATAGCTGCAATGCAGGGAGCTAATATCATTCGAGTTCACGATGTGAAAGAGTCAGTCGAAGCGATGCGCGTGGTGGAAGCCACACTTTCAGCGAAGGAAAAAAAACGCTATGAGTAACCGTAAATATTTTGGCACAGATGGCATTCGCGGTCGTGTAGGCGATTCCCCAATTACTCCTGACTTTGTGCTGAAGCTTGGTTGGGCGGCGGGTAAAGTCTTAGCACGCCATGGTTCGCGTAAAATTATTATCGGCAAAGATACCCGTATCTCTGGCTACATGCTGGAATCAGCTCTCGAAGCGGGCCTGGCTGCGGCTGGTTTGTCTGCCTCATTCACCGGCCCGATGCCGACACCTGCTGTTGCTTATCTGACTCGTGCATTCCGTGCAGAAGCAGGGATTGTTATCTCTGCTTCTCATAACCCTTTCTATGATAACGGGATTAAATTTTTCTCGATAGACGGCACTAAATTACCTGATGAGGTTGAAGAAGCCATCGAAGCTGAAATGGAAAAAGAAATCACTTGCGTGGATTCAGCCGAGTTGGGTAAAGCCAGCCGTATCGTTGATGCTGCCGGTCGTTATATCGAATTTTGCAAAGGCACTTTCCCGAACGAGTTAAGCCTTAATGGCCTTAAAATTGTCGTCGATTGTGCTAACGGTGCGACCTACCACATTGCGCCAAATGTGCTGCGCGAGTTAGGTGCCACTGTTATCGCTGTGGGCTGCGAACCAAACGGCGTTAACATCAACGAAAAATGCGGTGCGACTGACGTACGAATGCTTCAAGAACGCGTGCTTGCTGAGAAAGCTGATATCGGTATCGCACTAGATGGTGATGGTGACCGTGTAATCATGGTGGATAATCTGGGTCATAAAGTTGATGGCGACCAAATCCTGTACATCATTGCTCGCGAAGGTTTACGACAGGGCCAATTGCGCGGTGGTGCGGTAGGCACGCTGATGAGCAATATGGGCCTGGAGCTGGCACTGAAACAGTTGGGTATCCCGTTTGCTCGTGCAAAAGTGGGTGACCGTTATGTACTGGAAAAACTGCAGGAAAAAGGCTGGAGAATAGGTGCTGAAAACTCAGGCCACGTGATCCTGCTGGATAAAACCACCACCGGTGATGGCATCGTTGCAGGTTTGCAAGTACTTACCGCGATGGTGCGCAACCACATGAGCCTGCACGATTTGTGCAGCGGAATGAAATTATTCCCACAAATTCTGGTTAATGTGCGCTTTACTGCGGGCAGCGGTGATCCGCTTGAACATGAAACAGTGAAGAAAGTCACTGCAGAAGTGGAAGAAGCACTGGGCAATCGTGGTCGCGTGTTACTGCGTAAATCAGGGACCGAGCCTTTAATCCGCGTTATGGTTGAAGGGGAAGATGAAGCATCAGTCATCGAATACGCCAATCGCATTGCTGATGCAGTAAAAGCGGTATAAAACATTTGCGCATAGATTGTGTAAAAAGGCGGCGATTGTCGCCTTTTTCCTCAACAAAACCCCTTGAGTTGCTGTTTTTTTCCGCAGTCAGTGAAATGTGAATAAATTGCCCTTGCGCCTCTCTCTGGCTTTGGTTAGTATTCTCACCCGCTTCAGTGGGTAAACTTAAACGTATCCGCTTGACTGGTTTGAAGCTTTGGTATGCGGTAATACCGCAAGGAACAGGTTGATTATGTACGAAGCTCTTTTAGTTGTTTTCCTTATTGTAGCCTTAGGCCTTGTAGGTCTTATTATGCTGCAGCAAGGTAAAGGCGCTGATATGGGAGCCTCCTTCGGAGCAGGCGCTTCCGCTACGCTGTTTGGTTCAAGTGGTTCTGGTAATTTCATGACCCGCATGACTGCTGTGTTAGCAACGCTGTTCTTTATCATCAGCCTGGTACTAGGTAACCTCAATACCAACAAAACCGATAAAGGAAGTGTGTGGGATAATTTAACTCAGCCAACAAAAACTGAGTCACAGCCAGCGGCACCTACCAAGCCGAGCAGCGATATCCCGCAGTAAAAAGTAGTAAGTTATAGTACGGTGAGAAGTGATTACCGTACACAGAGTGCCGAGGTGGTGGAATTGGTAGACACGCTACCTTGAGGTGGTAGTGCCCGATTGGGCTTACGGGTTCAAGTCCCGTCCTCGGTACCAGATCCCAGCAATTCTTGCATTTAATGCAATTCTGGCGTAGTATTTGCCACGTTTTCGGACGCGGGGTGGAGCAGCCTGGTAGCTCGTCGGGCTCATAACCCGAAGGTCGTCGGTTCAAATCCGGCCCCCGCAACCACTTTCCCTGAGAGTTCTTTTTCAAATATACTGTGAACACCATTTGGTGCCTCGCGAAGAATTTAGAAAAAAATTCTCCTGGATGGTGTCCGGGCCGCACTTGCGGTGTACAGGGTTCAGTTATATAAAGCCCCGATTTATCGGGGTTTTTTGTTATCTGACTTCAGAATAACTGGGCTATATGCCCTTTTTTTATTTCTTGGGGGTGGGCTTGTCCACATTAGAACAAAAATTAACAGAGATGATTTCAGCACCGGTCGAGGCGCTGGGCTATGAGTTGGTAGGTATCGAATTTGTTCGAGGTCGCCAATCTACGCTGCGCATCTATATTGATAGTGAAGATGGCATCAATGTTGATGATTGTGCTGATGTCAGTCACCAGGTAAGTGCAGTACTGGATGTCGAAGACCCTATCACTGTGGCTTACAACCTGGAAGTTTCCTCACCAGGCCTTGATCGCCCAATGTTCTCAGCAGAGCACTACGTTCGCTTTACTGGCGAAGAAGTGAGCATTGTGTTGCGCATGGCCGTGCAAAACCGTCGTAAATGGCAGGGTATTATTAAAGCCGTAGAAGGTGAGATGATCACGGTCACGGTGGAAGGCAAAGATGAAGTGTTCGCGCTGAGCAACATCCAGAAAGCGAACCTGGTACCCCACTTTTAATAGTTTGGATTGAGGTGAAAACCCAGGATGAACAAAGAAATTTTGGCTGTTGTAGAAGCAGTTTCCAACGAAAAATCACTGCCGCGTGAGAAGATTTTCGAAGCGCTGGAAAGTGCACTGGCAACAGCGACCAAGAAAAAATATGAACAAGAGATCGATGTTCGCGTCAGCATCGATCGTAAAAGTGGTGACTTTGATACTTTCCGCCGCTGGGTCATCGTAGAAGAAGTGACCCAACCAACGCGTGAAATCACCCTTGATGCAGCACAATTCGAAGACCCAACATTCATTGTTGGCGGATACGTTGAAGATCAAATCGAATCTGTGACTTTCGACCGTATCACCACCCAGACTGCAAAACAGGTTATCGTACAAAAAGTACGTGAAGCTGAACGTGCGATGGTTGTTGATCAGTTCCGCGAACATGAAGGTGAGATAATCACCGGCGTCGTGAAGAAAGTAAACCGCGAGAATATCTCTTTGGATCTCGGTAGCAACGCTGAAGCGGTGATTCTGCGTGAAGACATGCTTCCGCGTGAAAACTTCCGCCCAGGTGACCGTATCCGTGGTGTGCTTTATGCTGTGCGTCCGGAAGCTCGTGGTGCTCAGCTGTTTGTTAGTCGTTCCAAACCTGAAATGCTGATCGAACTGTTCCGCATTGAAGTGCCGGAAATTGGCGAAGAACTTATAGAAATCAAAGCCGCTGCTCGTGATCCAGGTTCTCGCGCAAAAATTGCCGTGAAAACCAATGATAAACGTATCGACCCAGTAGGTGCTTGTGTTGGCATGCGTGGTGCGCGTGTTCAAGCAGTCTCTACAGAACTGGGTGGTGAGCGTATTGATATCGTGTTGTGGGATGATAATCCGGCACAATTCGTTATCAACGCTATGGCTCCGGCTGACGTGGCTTCCATTGTTGTCGATGAAGACAAACATACAATGGACATCGCGGTAGAGGCAGGCAATCTGGCTCAAGCTATCGGTCGTAACGGTCAGAACGTACGCCTGGCTGCACAACTGAGTGGCTGGGAACTCAACGTAATGACTGTTGATGACCTGCAAGCCAAGCATCAGGCTGAAGCACATGCGGCCATTGATACCTTTACCAAATACCTCGAGATCGACGAGGATTTCGCCACTGTATTGGTAGAAGAAGGTTTCTCCACTCTCGAAGAATTGGCATACGTGCCATTGAAAGAGTTGCTGGAAATTGATGGCCTTGATGAAGATACAGTGGAAGCATTACGTGATCGCGCCAAAAACGCCCTCACCACACTGGCATTGGCGCAGGAAGAAAGCCTGGGCGAGAACAAACCTCAAGAGGATCTGCTAAACCTCGAAGGTATGGATCGCAATTTGGCCTTTAAACTCGCTTCGCACGGTGTGGTCTCGCTTGAAGACCTGGCAGAGCAAGGCGTCGACGATCTGTCAGATATTGAAGGTTTAACCAACGAGAAAGCCGGTGAATTGATCATGGCAGCTCGCAATATCTGCTGGTTTGGCGGCGAAGCGTAATAAACTGTAGCAGGAAGGAACAGCATGACAGATGTAACCGTAAAAGCGCTGGCCGCAGAGATTCAGACCTCCGTGGACCGCCTGGTACAGCAATTTGCTGATGCAGGGATCCCTAAGGCTGCTGATGATTCTGTCTCAGCCCAGGAAAAACAAACATTGCTGGCGCACCTGAACCGTGAACATGGTTCTGCGCCAGATAAGTTGACATTACAGCGCAAAACGCGCAGTACTTTAAACATTCCAGGTACCGGTGGGAAAAGTAAATCGGTACAAATCGAAGTCCGCAAGAAGCGCACCTTTGTGAAACGTGATCCGCAAGAGACCGAACGTCTTGCCGCGGAAGAACTAGCGCAGCGTGAAGCGGAAGAGCAAGCCCAACGTGAGGCGCAGGAAGCTGCTGATCGTCAGGCGCAAGAAAAAGCTAAACGTGATGCTGAAGAGAAAGCTAAGCGTGAAGCCGCTGATAAAGCGAAACGTGAAGCTGCGGAAAAAGACAAAGTGAGCAACCAAGACGATATGACGAAAAGCGCACAGGCCGACAAAGCCCGCCGCGAAGCCGATGCTGCAGAGCTTAAGCGTAAAGCGGAAGAAGAAGCCCGTCGCAAGTTAGAAGAAGACGCCCGCCGTGTAGCTGAAGAGGCCCGTAAAATGGCTGAAGCTAACGCAGGTGTGTGGACGGAAGAAGAGAAAGTGGAAGACGATAAATCAGATTACCATGTCACCACCTCTCAGCATGCACGCCAGGCTGAAGACGAAAACGACCGCGAAGTTGAAGCAGGCCGTACTCGTGCTCGTACTGCAACAGCTAAAGCACCACGCCAGAAGAAAGGCGGAAAACACGGCGAGTCTAAAGCTGACCGTGAAGAAGCTCGTGCTGCGGTTCGTGGTGGTAAAGGCAAGCGTAAACCAAGTTCACTGCAACAAGGCTTCAACAAGCCTGCGCAAGCGGTTAACCGTGACGTCGTAATCGGCGAAACCGTTACTGTTGCAGAACTGGCAAACAAAATGGCTGTTAAAGGTTCTCAGGTCATCAAAGCGATGATGAAACTGGGTGCTATGGCGACCATTAACCAGGTCATCGACCAGGAAACCGCACAGCTGGTTGCCGAAGAGATGGGCCACAAAGTTATCCTGCGTCGTGAAAACGAGCTGGAAGAAGCGCTGATGAGCGATCGTGATACTGACGCAGTTGCAGAATCACGTGCGCCGGTTGTTACCATCATGGGTCACGTTGACCACGGTAAAACCTCTCTGCTTGACTACATTCGCTCTACTAAAGTGGCGTCCGGCGAAGCGGGTGGTATTACCCAGCACATCGGTGCATACCACGTTGAAACTGACAACGGTATGGTGACCTTCCTGGATACCCCGGGCCACGCAGCGTTTACATCTATGCGTGCTCGTGGTGCTCAGGCGACGGATATCGTTGTTCTGGTTGTTGCTGCAGACGATGGCGTAATGCCACAGACTATCGAAGCAATCCAGCACGCGAAAGCGGCGCAGGTGCCGGTAGTGGTTGCGGTAAACAAAATCGATAAGCCAGAAGCCGATCCAGATCGCGTTAAGCAGGAACTGTCTCAGTACGGCATCATGCCAGAAGAGTGGGGCGGCGAAAGCCAGTTCATCCACGTATCTGCTAAAGCGGGTACCGGTATCGACGAACTGTTGAATGCAATCCTGCTGCAAGCTGAAGTTCTTGAACTGAAAGCAATGCGTGAAGGCATGGCAAGCGGTGTGGTTATCGAATCCTTCCTGGATAAAGGTCGTGGTCCGGTTGCAACTGTTCTGGTTCGTGAAGGTTCTCTGAACAAAGGCGACATCGTTCTTTGTGGCTTCGAATATGGCCGTGTTCGTGCAATGCGTGACGAAATGGGTCGTGAAGTTGCAGAAGCGGGCCCGTCTATTCCTGTTGAAATCCTGGGTCTGTCCGGTGTTCCGGCAGCGGGTGATGAAGTAACAGTGGTTCGTGACGAGAAAAAAGCTCGCGAAGTTGCTCTGTATCGTCAGGGTAAATTCCGTGAAGTTAAACTGGCTCGCCAGCAGAAATCTAAACTGGAAAACATGTTCGCCAACATGACCGAAGGCGAAGTGTCTGAAGTGAACGTTGTGCTGAAAGCAGACGTTCAGGGTTCTGTTGAAGCGATCAGCGATTCCTTGCTGAAGCTGTCTACTGATGAAGTTAAAGTTAAAATCATCGGTTCCGGCGTGGGCGGTATCACTGAGACTGACGCAACACTGGCTGCTGCTTCTAACGCTATTCTGGTTGGCTTCAACGTACGTGCTGATGCATCTGCACGCCGCGTCATTGAATCTGAGAGCCTGGATCTGCGTTACTACTCCGTCATCTACCATCTGATTGACGAAGTTAAAGCAGCAATGAGCGGCATGCTGTCTCCGGAACTGAAACAACAGATCCTCGGCCTGGCCGAAGTTCGCGACGTGTTCAAATCACCGAAATTTGGCGCAATCGCAGGTTGTATGGTTACCGAAGGTGTGGTCAAGCGTCACAACCCAATCCGTGTACTGCGCGACAACGTGGTTATCTATGAAGGCGAGCTGGAATCTCTGCGCCGCTTCAAAGATGACGCGAACGAAGTTCGTAACGGTATGGAATGTGGTATCGGCGTGAAGAACTACAACGATGTACGTGTTGGCGATGTTATCGAAGTCTTCGAAATCATCGAAATCCAGCGTACTATCGCCTGATATCAGCCGGACAAAAGCTAATATCTTTAGGGGGGCCAAGCGCCCCCCGATTTGTATGGAGAATTTATTATGGCGAAAGAATTTGGTCGCCCACAGCGTGTTTCCCAGGAATTGCAGAAAGAGATCGCAATCATCCTGCAACGCGAAATTAAAGACCCGCGTCTGGGCATGATGACGACCGTTTCTGGTGTCGAAGTGTCACGCGATCTGGCTTATGCCAAAGTTTTTGTGACGTTCCTGAACGATAAAGACGAAGCAGCCGTGAAAGAAGGCATCAAGGTTCTGCAAGATGCATCTGGCTACATTCGTTCTTTGCTGGGTAAAGCAATGCGCCTGCGTATCGTGCCTGAACTGACCTTCTTCTACGACAATTCGTTGGTTGAAGGCATGCGCATGTCGAATCTGGTTTCCAACGTCATCAGAAACGATGATGAGCGCCGTGTAAACGATACGGATGACAGCAAGGAGGATTAATGAGTCGTCCTCGTCGTCGTGGTCGTGATATTCACGGAGTACTGTTGTTAGATAAACCTCAGGGCTTATCTTCTAACGATGCATTGCAGAAAGTTAAGCGTATTTATAACGCTAACCGTGCCGGTCATACCGGAGCGCTTGACCCGCTTGCTACGGGAATGCTGCCGATTTGTCTCGGTGAAGCGACGAAGTTCTCGCGCTACTTGTTGGATTCTGATAAGCGTTACCGTGTTATTGCCCGTCTGGGGCAACGTACTGATACCTCTGATGCTGACGGCACCGTGGTTCAGGAACGTCCGGTCACCTTTACTGAACAAGAACTGGCAACTGCGTTAGAGAGTTTTCGTGGCGAAACTCAGCAAGTCCCATCGATGTACTCCGCACTGAAATATCAAGGCAAGCCGCTTTATGAGTATGCGCGCCAGGGTATTGAAGTGCCGCGCGAAGCACGATCTATCACCGTCTACGAACTGTTGTTTATTCGCCATGAAGGGAATGAACTGGAACTGGAAATTCACTGCTCTAAAGGGACATATATTCGAACAATCACCGATGATTTGGGTGAGAAACTCGGATGTGGCGCCCACGTGATTTTCCTGCGCCGTCTGGCAGTGAGCAAGTATCCTGTTGAACGTATGGTGACGCTTGAACAATTGAATGCGTTGCTTGAGCAAGCACAAGAGCAAGGTATTGAGCCATCGGTGCTGTTAGATCCTCTGCTGATGCCAATGGACAGCCCTGCTTCGGATTTCCCAATCGTGAATTTGCTACCTGCTGTTGCGGGTTACTTCAAGAATGGGCAACCGGTGCAAGTCGCGGGTAGCCCAGCAGAAGGGCTCGTCCGAGTCACCGAAGGTGATGAAGGCAAATTTATCGGTATGGCCGAAATTGATGATGATGGACGTGTAGCTCCTCGTCGTCTGGTCGTAGAGTATCCCGTCTGACATTTGTAGTTGCCTTGCGATAACAGGTTGCTACAGGTAAAATGGCGCGGCTTAGCATTTCCACCATTGTTTTACAGTGGCGCGGATGTGAACTGGAGTTGCTGAATTAGAGATCGGCACTCTCTCTTTTTATCTATAATTTTGGAGTTGAAAATGTCTCTAAGTGTTGAAGCTAAAGCTAAAATCGTTTCTGAGTTTGGTCGTGGTACTAACGACAGCGGTTCTACCGAAGTTCAGGTTGCACTGCTGACTGCACAGATTAACCACCTGCAAGGTCACTTTGCAGAGCACAAAAAAGATCACCACAGCCGTCGTGGTCTGCTGCGTATGGTTTCTCAGCGTCGTAAACTGCTCGACTACCTGAAGCGTAAAGATGTAGCACGTTACACCAGCCTGATCGAGCGTCTGGGTCTGCGTCGCTAAGTCTTGCGAGTTTCAGAAAAAGGGGCCTTTTAAGGCCCCTTTTTTCAACCATATGGCAGCAATTCTATGGAAACTAATGTATTGTTGCAGGGTGTGATCTTTATTGCAGAGGTTCGCGCGGCTAATGAGAGGCTTTATCCGCAGGGGCGGGTCAGGGTTGTCATTAGTCGCGAGGATGCGATTGAGATCGGGTTAAACGGAGCAAGTGCAATCACCTGCTACCAAGTATATTAAGGATATTATTTTGCTAAATCCGATTGTCCGTAAATTCCAATACGGTCAGCATACGGTCACTATTGAGACCGGTATGATGGCTCGCCAGGCTACCGCAGCAGTAATGGTAAGCATGGATGACACCGCTGTATTCGTGACCGTAGTGGGTCAGAAAAAAGCGAAATCAGGTCAAGACTTCTTCCCGCTGACTGTTAACTATCAGGAGCGTACTTACGCTGCTGGTCGTATCCCAGGTAGCTTCTTCCGTCGTGAAGGCCGTCCAAGTGAAGGCGAAACACTGATCGCGCGTCTGATTGACCGCCCAGTGCGTCCACTGTTCCCGGAAGGCTTCGTTAACGAAGTTCAGGTTATCGCAACTGTAGTTTCTGTGAACCCACAGGTTCACCCAGATATCGTTGCAATGATCGGTGCTTCTGCAGTTCTGAGCCTGTCTGGTATGCCATTCAATGGCCCAATTGGTGCAGCACGTGTTGGTTATATCAATGACCAGTATGTCCTGAACCCGACTGCTGACGAACTGAAAACCAGCAAACTGGACCTGGTTGTTGCAGGTACCGAAGGTGCTGTGCTGATGGTTGAATCCGAAGCTGAACTGCTGAGCGAAGACCAGATGCTGGGTGCTGTAGTATTCGGCCACGAACAACAGCAAATTGTTATCCAGAACATCAACTCCCTGGTTGCTGAAGCGGGCAAACCACGTTGGGACTGGCAGCCAGAAGCTGTGAACGAAGCGCTGAATGCGCGTGTTGCAGCACTTGCTGAATCTCGCCTGAGCGATGCTTACCGTATTACTGATAAGCAAGAACGTTACGCACAAGTCGACATCATCAAATCTGACGTTAACGCTGCCCTGTCAGCTGAAAACGACACCATTGATGCTGGCGAAGTCAGCGACATCTTGCACGCTATCGAGAAAAACGTTGTTCGTAGCCGCATCCTGGCGGGTGAACTGCGCATCGATGGTCGTGAAAAAGACATGATCCGTGGTCTGGATGTGCGTACTGGCGTTCTGCCACGTACTCACGGTTCTGCACTGTTCACCCGTGGTGAAACTCAGGCGCTGGTTACAGCAACACTGGGTACCGCTCGTGATGCACAGAACCTGGATGAGTTGATGGGCGAACGTACCGACAACTTCCTGTTCCACTACAACTTCCCTCCGTACTCCGTAGGCGAAACCGGCATGGTCGGCTCACCGAAGCGTCGTGAGATTGGTCATGGTCGTTTGGCTAAGCGTGGCGTTTTGGCTGTTATGCCAGAAGCAGATCGCTTCCCATACACCGTACGTGTAGTGTCTGAAATCACCGAATCTAACGGTTCTTCTTCCATGGCTTCCGTATGTGGTGCTTCTCTGGCACTGATGGATGCAGGCGTGCCAATCAAAGCCGCTGTAGCCGGTATTGCGATGGGTCTGGTTAAAGAAGGCGAAAACTTTGTTGTTCTGTCTGACATTCTGGGTGATGAAGACCACCTGGGTGACATGGACTTTAAAGTTGCTGGTAGCCGTGAAGGTATCTCTGCGCTGCAGATGGATATCAAAATCGAAGGTATCACCCGCGAAATCATGCAGGTGGCTCTGAACCAAGCTAAAGGTGCGCGTCTGCATATTCTTGGCGTGATGGAACAAGCTATCAATGCACCACGTGGTGACATCTCTGAGTTCGCTCCACGTATCCACACTATCAAAATCAACCCAGACAAGATCAAAGACGTGATCGGTAAGGGTGGTTCTGTGATTCGTGCGCTGACCGAAGAAACCGGCACAACTATTGAAATCGAAGATGACGGTACAGTGAAAATCGCTGCGACCGATGGCGACAAAGCGAAATTCGCAATTCGTCGTATCGAAGAGATCACTGCTGAAATTGAAGTAGGCCGTATCTACAACGGTAAAGTGACTCGTATCGTTGATTTCGGTGCATTCGTTGCGATTGGCGGTGGCAAAGAAGGTCTGGTACACATTTCTCAAATCGCTGACAAGCGCGTAGAGAAAGTGACTGATTACCTGCAAATGGGTCAAGAAGTTCCAGTTAAAGTACTGGAAGTTGATCGCCAGGGCCGTGTACGTCTGAGCATCAAAGAAGCAACTGAGCAGTCTCCAGCAGAAAGCGCAGCACCAACTGCACCAGAAGCTGAGTAAGCGATACCGATTAAGCTCTCCATGGCGACATGGAGAGCTGTTTATTACGGGGCAGGGAGTCTCGTTTTAGAGCCGGTGGACAGGATGTCATTCATTAGTTGTCTTCGGGAGTGGGAAATGAAGCCTTTTTTGCGCTGGTGTTTCGTTGCGACAGCTCTCACGCTTGCAGGATGCAGCAACTCTGCCTGGCGTAAAAGCGAAGTCCTGGCGGTACCATTGCAGCCGACTTTGCAGCAGGAAGTCATTCTTGCACGCATGGAACAGATACTTGCCAGCAGGGCTTTAACCGATGATGAACGCGCGCAGCTTTTATATGAGCGCGGAGTGTTGTATGATAGCCTCGGCTTGCGGGCTCTGGCGCGAAATGATTTTTCACAAGCGTTGGCAATCCGCCCCGATATGCCTGAAGTATTCAATTACTTAGGCATATATTTAACGCAGGCAGGCAATTTTGATGCTGCCTATGAAGCGTTTGATTCTGTACTTGAGCTTGATCCAACTTACAACTACGCGCATTTAAATCGCGGTATCGCCCTCTACTACGGTGGACGTTATCGTTTAGCGCAAGATGATCTGCTAGCGTTTTATCAAGACGATCCCAATGATCCCTTCCGTAGTCTGTGGCTCTACCTTGCTGAAAGCAATTTAGATGCAAAGCAGGCTAAAGTGGCGTTACAACAGCGCCTCGAGAAATCGGATAAAGAGCAATGGGGATGGAACATTGTCGAGTTCTACCTGGGGAACATTAACGAAGCAACGTTAATGGAACGCCTCAAGGCGGACGCAACGGATAACACCTCGCTCGCTGAGCATCTCAGTGAAACCAACTTCTATTTAGGTAAGTACTACCTAAGTCTGGGGGAAAAGGACAGCGCCACGGCACTGTTCAAGTTAGCGGTCGCTAACAACGTACACAACTACGTTGAGCATCGTTATGCATTGTTGGAATTAGCGCTCTTGGGCCAGGAGCAAGATGACCTGGCAGAATCGGACCAGCAATAGCTGACGAACATCGATCAGCCCATAAACTTTTTTATTAAAGTCATCACCTTAACGGGTGAGGGCGTTTTTGTTCGTTAATCAACCAAATTTGAGCCGGTTCACACTTTTCAATGAAAATTGCAGGTCAATTTCACGATGAGTTATGTAGACTGGCCGCCATCTACGAGGCACGTGTACTACATGACTGATATCATCGAAACTACTTTTACTGATCTGGGGCTGAATGCCTCCATCCTTCATGCCCTGAGCGATCTGGGTTATGAGAAACCATCTCCTATCCAGGCTGAGTGTATTCCACATCTGCTTGGTGGTCGCGACGTACTGGGTATGGCCCAGACTGGTAGCGGCAAAACTGCAGCATTCTCCTTACCGCTGCTGCAGAACCTTGATCCAGAGCTGAAAGCACCACAAATCCTGGTGCTGGCGCCGACCCGCGAACTGGCGGTTCAGGTTGCAGAAGCCATGACGGATTTCTCTAAACATATGCACGGCGTAAACGTGGTTGCCCTTTACGGTGGCCAGCGTTATGACGTGCAACTGCGCGCCCTGCGTCAGGGACCACAAATTGTTGTTGGTACCCCAGGCCGCCTGCTTGACCACTTAAAACGCGGTACGCTGAACCTGTCCAGCCTGAAAGGCCTGGTACTGGACGAAGCTGATGAAATGTTGCGTATGGGCTTCATCGAAGACGTTGAAACCATCATGGCTCAGATCCCAGAAGGTCATCAGACCGCGCTGTTCTCTGCAACTATGCCAGATGCGATTCGCCGTATTACTCGTCGCTTCATGAAAGATCCACAGGAAGTTCGCATTCAATCTAGCGTAACGACTCGTCCGGACATCAGCCAGAGCTACTGGACTGTGCACGGTATGCGTAAGAACGAAGCGCTGGTTCGTTTCCTGGAGTCTGAAGATTTTGATGCGGCGATCATTTTCGTACGTACCAAAAACGCAACTCTGGAAGTGGCTGAAGCACTGGAACAAAGCGGCTATAACAGCGCTGCATTGAACGGTGACATGAACCAGGCTCTGCGTGAGCAGACTCTGGAGCGTCTG
Organism: Buttiauxella sp.; assembly: GCA_035271785.1. GTDB lineage: Bacteria > Pseudomonadota > Gammaproteobacteria > Enterobacterales > Enterobacteriaceae > Buttiauxella. The sequence goes on along the minus strand of DATERH010000276.1, from coordinate 5,856 downwards.
AAAGATGGTCGTCTGGACATCCTGATTGCAACCGACGTTGCGGCCCGTGGCCTTGACGTTGAGCGTATCAGTCTGGTTGTGAACTACGATATCCCAATGGACTCCGAATCTTACGTTCACCGTATCGGTCGTACCGGTCGTGCGGGTCGTGCGGGTCGTGCTCTGCTGTTCGTTGAGAACCGCGAGCGTCGTCTGCTGCGCAACATCGAACGCATCATGAAGCTGACGATTCCTGAAGTAGAACTGCCAAACCGCGAACTGCTGAGTGAGCGTCGTCTGGCTAAGTTTGCTGCTAAGGTTCAACAGCAGCTGGATAGCAGCGATCTGGATCTGTACCGTGGCCTGCTGGCGAAAATTCAGCCTTCTGCTGAAGAAGAGCTGGATATGGAAACGCTGGCTGCAGCACTGCTGAAAATGGCACAGGGCGAACGTCCTCTGATCCTGCCACCAGATGCACCGATGCGTCCACGTCGTGAATTCCGTGAGCGCGATGAGCGTTTCGAACGTCCAGAACGTGCTCCACGTGGCGACCGTGCACCACGCGGTGATCGTCCAGAACGTGGCGATCGTCCACAGCATGCTGATCGTCCACAGCGTGATGGCGATGCACCACGTCGCGAACGTCGTGATGTTGGCGATATGGAACTGTACCGCATTGAAGTTGGTCGTGATGATGGTGTTGAAGTTCGTCACATTGTTGGCGCTATTGCTAACGAAGGCGATATCAGCAGCCGTTACATTGGTAACATCAAGCTGTTTGGTACTCACTCCACCATTGAGCTGCCAAAAGGCATGCCAGGTGAAATTCTGCAGCACTTTACCCGTACTCGTATTCTGAACAAACCGATGAATATGCAGCTGATGGGTGATGCTCAACCACGTACTGACCGTGGCGGCGAACGTCGTGGCGGTGGTGCTGCTGGTGCAGGTGCTGGTCGTGGTTTCGGTAGTGGTGAGCGTCGTGAAGGCGGTCGCGGTCCACGTCGTGATGGTCCAGGTGCAGGTGCTGGCGCACCACGTAGCTTCAGCGGCGAACGTCGTGAAGGCGGTCGTGGTCCACGTCGTGAAGATGGCTCAGCTCCGGCTCGTCGTCGTACTACTGAAGCATAATTGACAGATGTTTATGCCTGCTGTTCATCAGCAGGCAGTGATAAAAATCCTGGTTAAAGCAACCGGGATTTTTTTTATCCAAATTGTACTCATGTACTGGTACAATGTTGCGCAGCAAACCTGTCGCTTCGACAGCCGTTCATCGTTTCAGGAATTCGTATGGCAACCTTATCCACCACCCACGCATCGCCCTCTATTTTCGGCGGAGTCATGATTATTGGCGGCACAATTATTGGCGCGGGAATGTTTTCCCTGCCGGTGGTGATGGCGGGAAGCTGGTTTTTCTGGTCTTTAGCGGCATTGTTTGTGACCTGGTTTTGCATGCTTCACTCTGGTTTGATGATTCTTGAAGCCAACCTTAATTATCGGGTGGGCTCAAGCTTTGACACCGTGACCAAGGATTTGCTGGGTAAAGGCTGGAATCTGATTAATGGTCTTTCTATCGCCTTTGTCCTGTATATCCTGACCTACGCCTACATCTCGGCGAGCGGTTCAGTTATTCATCACACTCTGGGCAAAATGTCAGTCGATTTTCCCGCGCGATTTGCTGGGCTGACTTTTGCCCTCGTGGTGGCGTTTATTGTCTGGTTGAGCACGCGTGCCGTCAGTCGTATGACCACTATTGTGCTCGGTGCAAAAATCCTGACGTTTTTTATGACGTTCGGCGGTTTGATGTGGCATGTCGAACCTGCAACGTTGTTGGATAGCAAAGCGATAAATCCGAGCTATCTCCCTTACTTATTTATGACGCTACCGTTTTGCCTCGCCTCATTTGGCTACCATGGCAACGTGCCGAGCCTGATGAAGTATTACGGTAAAGATCCCCAGACTATCAAGCGCTGTCTTATCTGGGGAACGCTGATGGCGTTGGGGTTGTACGTCATTTGGTTAATTGGCAGCATGGGTAATATTCCGCGCAGTGACTTTATCGCCATTGCGGATAAAGGCGGAAATATCGATGTGTTGGTCGGTGCGTTGAGTGGTGTGTTAAACAACCGCGCGTTGGATTTACTGCTGATCATTTTCTCCAACTTTGCCGTTGCCAGCTCATTCCTTGGCGTGACGTTAGGTTTATTCGATTATCTGGCTGATTTATTTAAGTTTGACGACTCACCGCTTGGGCGCCTGAAAACGGCATTAGTGACATTTATCCCGCCAATTCTGGGAGGAGTCATCTGGCCTGACGGTTTTATTTATGCGATAGGTTTCGCTGGACTGGCAGCGACTATCTGGGCGGCAATCGTTCCTGCACTACTGGCAAAAGCCTCACGTAAGAAGTTTGGCAGCCCGATTTATCGCGTATGGGGCGGGAATAAAATGATTGTGCTGATACTTATCTTCGGGGTGACTAACGCCGCGATTCATATCCTTTCTAGCTTCGATCTACTGCCGGTCTATCATTAAAATTTTCGCCCCTCAATTGAGGGGCGAAATCATTATCCCTTCAAACTCTCATATACATCCATTGCTAAATCAAATGAATGCAGCCGGGCTTGGGTATCAAAGATCTGGCCGTTAACCATAATTTCATCGGCCTTTGTTTCCCGCAGTAATGAAATCAACCCATGACGCACTTTGGCTGTATCGCCAACCAGCGACATACTCAGCGCTTGCTGTACGCCATACTTCTCTGCCGGGCTCCAGATACTATCCATGTTTTCAGTTGGTGGGGGTAACTGACCCGTTTCACCACGACGTAATCTAACGAAGGCTTGCTGCATCGAGGTAAACAAAAACTCGGCGTCGCGGTTGCTGTCGGCCGCGACAATATTAATGCACACCATCGCATAGGGCTTTTCAAGGCGCGCAGACGGCTTGAACTGGGCGCGGTAAAGCTGAAGTGCCTGGAACAACATATCGGGGGCAAAGTGAGAAGCAAAGGCAAACGGCAGCCCAAGTTGTGCTGCCAACTGTGCGCTGTAAAGGCTTGAGCCTAACAACCAGACTGGGATCCTGGTGTTATAACCCGGAACCGGACGTACGGCGGGATTCGGATCGGTTGCATCAAACCAGGAGACCAGCTCACTCACATCACGAGGGAAGTTATCAATATCGCCGCTCATATGGCGACGCAGTGCCATCATGGTGCGCTGATCGCTCCCCGGCGCGCGGCCTAATCCCAAATCGATACGCCCTGGATAAAGAGTTTCCAGGGTACCAAACTGTTCGGCAATGACTAAAGGTGAGTGGTTCGGCAGCATCACGCCACCCGAACCGAGGCGTAAAGTTTCAGTATTCGCCGCCAGATAGCCAATCAGCACCGAGGTAGCTGCGCTGGCAATCCCAGTCATGTTGTGGTGCTCAGCCAGCCAGTAGCGGTGATACCCACGCTTTTCAGCAAGGCGAGCTAAGTCCAGAGAACGATGAAATGCATCACGAGGCTGCGAGCCTTGTGGTATTGGGGCCAAATCAAGTAAAGAGAACGGAACTTGGGTAGATTCAGACATAACGGCTCACTTTGTTTACTTCAAGCTGCATCTTTGTTGGCTGCGTTTACTTACCCGAATCACTTACTCATGTAAGCTCATCGGGATGCGTTCTCTTGCCGCCTTGATGCAACTCGAATTATTTTGGGTCGAATGACTCTTCAGTATTGCTGAAAATCATCAACAATTAAGTAACAAAGTGAGCCTTTTCTCAGCTCTGAGTCACTAACTCTAAGCCAGCGACGCGACGCCAGTAACCATTACAATCGCTCTGGGCTGCCAGTGACATTGGCGCACTTCCATTTTCATTTTTACGGAATGCCTCCAGCACGCGCAATGTTTCCATCCCCATCGGGGATAAACGCACCATATCGACCAGGCCTTTCATCGATGTCAGTTCGTTACCGAGGTTGTAAACATAACCGCTCATGGTTTGAATACCGTTAAGCACAAACACTTGCTGATTCTCCTGGGACAGCATGTTGCGCCCAACAGGATAGTTAATGCAGCAGGTTTCGCATTCATCTTTCGGCTTGTCTTCTGAACGAGCGGTAAAGCAACGTGCGGAATAGGCCAGTGGTAAATGACCGTAACTGAGAACTTCCACTTCAAACTTGTTGCGGATACCCAACTCATCACACTGAGTCAGCATATTCGCCAGCCAGTCCCGAGACAGCTCAACGGGCATACACCAGCGAACCATGCCTTGTTTAAGCAACAAACGCAGCGTCACCGCGTTGTAACAGTTAAGCGCGTGACCGGCGACAAACGGAAGCTTGCGTTCTGCCGCCATGTTCACAGCACCCAGATCGTTGGCTTCAATCAGGAATTCGCCATTCTCGACATAGCGTTTTAACTCGTTCAATTCAGATGGAGCTTGAACCAACGCTAAAGTGGAAAGCACAACTTGCTTACCCTGGCCGGCCAGACTTTTCGCCATATCCAGCCAGTCACCCGTTTTGGTTGCACGACGTTTGCTACAAACTGACTCGCCAAGATAGATAGTTTCAGCGCTGCTGTTTGCGGCTGCCTGGTAAAATTTTTCCAGGGTTTCTTTTGGCCAATAATACAGCACCGGACCTAATGAATATTTCATGGGATTTCCTACTGCCATTTACGGTGATAGGCACCGAGAGTGGTTTGTGTGCCTTCGGCCATCGCCCCTAATGCTTCCATCCATGCTGGCTGTGCACGGTAATTCTCAGGGTCTGCCATGCATAGATCGATTGCCTGGCGCCATACTTTGGCGACCTGGCTGACATATGCTGGGCTGCGCTGGCGGCCTTCGATTTTTACCGAGGCAATATTGGCGGCTAATAATTCAGGTAACAGCTCAAGCGTATTCAGACTGGTTGGCTCTTCTAACGCGTGATATTTCTGGTCATCAACCAGATAGCGCCCTTTGCAAAGCGTCGGATAACCAGCATTTTCGCCGTCCTGATACCTGTCAATCAGCACATTATGGAGGCGTGATTCCAGACCCTGTGGTGTTTGCTGCCAACGAACAAAGCGTGCTGGAGAGCAAGCGCCCACGGTATTCGGTGATTCACCAGTCAGATAAGAAGAGAGATAACAGCGGCCTTCCGCCATGATGCACAGGCTACCGAAAGCGAAAACCTCCAGTGGCACCGGGGTTACTCGGGCTAGTTGTTTGACCTGATGAATGGATAACACGCGCGGCAGAACGACACGAGCCACGTCGAAATGGCGATGATAAAAACGAATCGCTTCTTCGTTGGTGGCGGAAGCTTGCACTGAGACATGACGTTCGATATGCGGATAACGTTCAGCTGCGTACTCAAGCATGGCGAGGTCAGCCAAAATGAGGGCATCAGCTCCGAGTTGCGCTGCCATATCCACTGCTCGTTGCCAGCGCACATAGCCGTCAGGGTGCGCGAACGTATTGATAGCGATATGCAGTTTACGGCGATGTTGATGCACGTAACTCACCGCTTCTTGCAGTTTCTTCTCCGTGAAATTAAGTCCAGCAAAATGGCGGGCGTTGGTATCATCTTTCAGACCAATGTAAACCGCGTCGGCACCATTATCGATGGCCGCTTTCAACGCCGGTAAGTTTCCGGCTGGGCAAAGCAACTCCATAATTTATCCTGAATCATCGGGAAACCTCAGAGGTAACCCATACGACCCAAGGCAAGGGCCGCAAAATTGTTAACGAACTGGGATTTTAGTTAACCCGACCACGACAAATTTTGATTTAAGGCAGCTAATGGCGTATTGATGACTTATTGATAGGGTCTATAAGTGGTATCTATTACCCGCGCAATTGTTGATTTGCACCGCTACGGAGAATGGTTGGTGT
>DATERH010000275.1:0-14709 GCA_035271785.1 Buttiauxella sp. | reverse complement strand
CCTGCGCGTCTCAGGCCTTCAGGCACGTGAAGTGGCGCAAGCCATTCTGGGCAAATTACCCAAACCACGTTACGCCGATTATCTGCCATTCCGTGATGCGGACGGCAGCGTTCTGGATCAAGGCATCGCGCTGTGGTTCCCAGGCCCTAATTCCTTCACCGGTGAGGATGTGCTGGAACTTCAGGGGCACGGTGGTCCGGTTATCCTGGATTTACTGTTAAAGCGCATCCTGGGGCTCTCAGGCCTGCGTATCGCAAGGCCTGGCGAGTTCTCCGAGCGTGCGTTTTTGAATGATAAGCTGGATCTGGCACAGGCTGAAGCCATCGCCGATCTGATTGATGCCAGCTCCGAACAAGCCGCTCGTTCAGCGTTAAATTCTTTGCAGGGTGCTTTCTCTGCCCGTGTTAACCATTTGGTTGAAGCGCTAACCCATCTGCGCATTTACGTGGAAGCGGCGATTGATTTCCCTGATGAAGAAATTGATTTTCTCTCTGACGGCAAAATTGAAGCGCAGCTAAACCAGGTGATTGGCGATCTGGACGCGGTTCGCGCCGAAGCACGCCAGGGTAGCCTGCTGCGCGAAGGGATGAAAGTGGTGATTGCCGGGCGTCCAAACGCCGGGAAATCAAGTCTGTTGAACGCGCTGGCTGGCCGTGAAGCGGCGATTGTGACGGATATTGCCGGAACCACTCGCGACGTACTGCGCGAACATATTCACATCGACGGTATGCCTCTGCATATTATTGATACTGCGGGTCTACGCGAAGCCAGCGACGAAGTTGAGCGTATCGGTATCGAACGTGCGTGGAACGAGATCGAACAGGCCGACCGCGTGTTGTTTATGGTTGATGGCACAACGACCGACGCCACCGATCCGGCAGATATTTGGCCTGATTTTATTGCCCGCTTACCGGCTCGTTTGCCGATTACCGTGGTACGTAACAAAGCTGATGTCACAGGTGAAACGCTGGGTCTGAGCGATGTGAATGGTCACTCACTTGTGCGCCTCTCAGCACGTACCGGCGAAGGCGTAGATGTGCTGCGCGATCATCTAAAACAAAGCATGGGCTTTGAAACTAATATGGAAGGTGGGTTCCTCGCACGCCGTCGACATCTGCAAGCGCTGGAACAGGCAGCAACCCATCTGCAACAAGGGAAAGCGCAGTTACTGGGTGCATGGGCCGGGGAATTACTGGCTGAAGAACTACGACTGTCTCAGCAAAGCCTGAGTGAAATCACCGGGGAATTTACCTCTGATGATTTGCTAGGACGCATCTTCTCCAGCTTCTGCATTGGTAAGTAAACGAAAAAGTAAGTGCATGCTCACTTCTTACTCATCCCGCAATACGCCTGCTGTTGCGGGATTTTTTTTACCGCATCGTCTGATGAATATCAAAAATATTCATAAGGTTTATCTTTTGATGATAATTTAATCTTATTTACACATTCATCCCCGTGCGTTTCGTTGCTAAAAAACCTACAATCGAATGAAAAGAAGATTGCCTATTATCAAGGAGAGACGAATGGCAACGCATTTCGCAAGATGGACGATCAATCCAAAATCCCCCTTTTCGAGCCGACTGGATGAAAAATACCTGGCCCACGCTCGTCAAATGCCAGAACATCGGCGTTCACGATTTTTAGCCTCACGTAGCTTGCTCGCTGAATTACTTCATATGCTTTATGGCATTCAACAACTACCGGAAATTGTCACTACCGATGCCGGACGTCCACACTTTGCCGACCCTTCACTAATGGATTTCAGCATTGCCTATTCCGGGAATAAAGTCGGTGTACTGGTCACGACCGAGGGTTGCTGCGGGCTGGATATGGAAATTAATCAGTCTTTCGGTCATCTCCCGTCCGTCGCATCGTGTTCAACGTTTCGCAGCAATGAGTCAATCTGGATAAACAATCAAAAAAACCCAGGTGAGGCGCGGGCTCAACTGCGCACGTTGCACCAAAGCGCGTTTAAATTAACCAGTCGCGAAGATAGTTTGCAGCTTCTGCCTGGTGCTGGGCGTATTCGTATTAATTGTCAGTCGGAAATTGAAGCGATCAGTGATGTGGAAGGTCTGTTAATCTGGGGATGTGTGGTGTCGCCTGCAATTGAAAAGCTCAGTTTGTGGGAGTTCGAAACCCCGCAAAATTGGCATCGCTTGTGGGATGTAAAATCTCGCTATCGTTCTCACAATGGCAGCATCATTCGCTTAACCAGCATGTCGTCAGAAAAAGTGTTACATCAGAACTGATTTTCCATGAACGTCCAGACAAAAAGAGGTGTCCATGTCCGACACGTTAAAGATAGTCACGTTATTAGGTAGCCTTCGTCATGGTTCATTCAACGCTATGGTCGCCCGCACGCTGCCAAGAATCGCCCCTGTGGGGATGAGCGTTGACGCGTTACCGTCCATTAAGGACATTCCGCTATATGACGCCGATATACAGCAAGAAGAAGGATTCCCTTCCTCCGTTGAAGCGATTGCAGAACAAATTCGCGCCGCAGATGGTGTCGTGATTGTCACACCAGAATATAACTACTCGGTACCAGGTGGCCTGAAGAACGCCATCGACTGGCTGTCTCGTTTACCAGAACAACCGCTGGCGGGGAAACCTGTACTGATTCAGACCAGTTCAATGGGCGCAATTGGCGGCGCACGCTGTCAGTACCATCTGCGCCAGATTCTGGTGTTCCTTGATGCGATGGTCATGAACAAGCCTGAGTTCATGGGTGGCGTGATTCAGAACAAAGTGGATACGCAAACGGGCGAAGTGGTGGATCAAGGCACCCTCGATCACCTGACTGGGCAGCTCACCGCGTTTGGCGATTATATTCAGCGTGTTAAATCCTAAACTCCTCAAGCCATCCAAAATAATTCGAGATGCATCGCGGCGGCAAGAGAACTCATCCCGATGAGCTTACTAAAGCAAGTGATTAGGGTGAATGAACGCAGCCAACAAAGAGACAGCTCTAAGTATGGCGGATATTATTGAGCTAAAGCGCGCCACATAGTTTCAAAGCCTAAGGCCTTAAAATCGCCAGCACGTTCTGGTTCGCGGCTGGCGAACTCCATTGTGGTTTCTGCCAGTGAAGAAAAAATCGCATCGCTAAATGCGCGGTACGGGCTGCACTGAAAAGCCTTCAAAATCGATTGCGAACAGATTTCGTGTAATTCTGGGAATAATTCCGCCACTTTTTGCTTCGTGTCATCGCCTATCTTATCGCTCACAGACAACTGACGAATTGCCCGATGTGCCTCAGGGTTGCAGATAGCCCAATCGATGTAACTGTTCCAGACATAACGGGTATATTCTTTCGGATCTTTTAAAGTTCTGTCGAGATTGGCCTGCATCGCCTGGCATAAGTCTTTCTTCAGATGGAAATAAAGCTCGTTGAGCAAATCATCCTTAGTGGCGAAATAGCGAAATAGCGTACCTTCTGCGACCCCTGCGGCACGGGCAATCTGCGCGGTAGACGCAACGATACCCGACTGGCTAATAGCGATTGTCGCCGCTTCCAATAACGCTAGTTTTTTATCTACACTCTTCGGACGAGCCACAACATTTAACCCTCTACATTAATGAAACCGAATTGAATCACGCGAGCTACGCGACTGCAACGCTGAATGTCAGCGATTGAAAAGCATCTTGACGCAAGTCACTTCACATCTATAATGAGTGCTTACTCACTCATTATCAAGTTTCGTAGCATCGTGCCAGCGGATGGGACGAACATGCAGGCCAGGATATGAAACGACTCTCCTTATGCGCGGTTATTATTATGTTGATTGCAACAGCTACCAGTTTGCCTTTTGTCCTGAATGCCGGGTTTGGTCAGGCTCCACAGGGAGAAGGTTTAAGTTTAGTCGAACGCTCTACCCACTACATTGACGGCCAATTTCGCAATCAGGTTCCCACGCAGGGTTACACCGGGCAGAAAAGTAAGCTCGCGGCATGGTGGGGATTTTTAACGACCCGCACCGAAAATGCTCGCCCGCAGCAGCCGTTGCCGATAGTGAAAACCGATCTCGCAAGCCTACCGCTTGATCAGGACACAATGGTCTGGCTCGGCCATTCCTCGTGGTATTTGCAGCTGGCGGGAAAGCGCATTCTTATCGATCCGGTTTTTAGTCGTTACGCCGCGCCATTTTCATTTCTGAATAAAGCCTTCCCAGGAGATTACCCGTGGACGGCCGAGTCGATGCCCGAAATCGATCTGCTGATTATTTCCCACGACCACTACGATCACCTGGATTACGCCACTATCAAGGCGCTGAAACCTAAAATCCGCCAGATAATCACCCCGCTGGGCGTCGGTTCACATCTGCGTTACTGGGGAATAAACAGCGACATCATTCAGGAAAAAGACTGGAACCAGACGGTAAAAGTGTCGAATGAGCTAAATGTTCATGTGCTTCCTGCCCGCCATTTTTCTGGCCGCACGTTGAAAAGCAACCAGACGCTATGGGCCAGTTTTATGTTCGTGACTGATGACCACAAAGTCTATTACAGCGGCGATACAGGCTACGGGCCGCATTTCAAAGCCATCGGCGAGCAGTTTGGTTCCGTGGATTTGGCGATTATGGAAAACGGTCAGTACGACGAGGACTGGAACAACATTCATATGATGCCAAAAGAAACCGCGCAGGCCGCAGAGGATTTGCATGCTCGCGCTGTGCTGCCGGGCCATGCGGGCCGTTTTGTGCTGGCAAAACATACCTGGGATGCGCCGTATAAAAGCCTGGCACAGGCCAGCGTCGGGAAAAATTTCCGTTTGTTAACACCAAAGCAGGGCGAACCTGTTTGGGTGAACGACAACGCACAACAATTTAGCGCCTGGTGGGAAGCTGCCAGTGCCATGTAAGCGAATCGCGCAGGGGGATGAATGACAATTTCAGCTCAAGTTATCGACACAATCGTTGAGTGGATTGACGACAATTTGCACCAGCCATTACGTATTGATGATATTGCCGATCACGCAGGTTATTCGAAGTGGCACTTGCAGCGTTTGTTTATGCACTACAAAGGCGAGAGTCTCGGAAAATACATTCGCGATCGCAAACTGCTGTTGGCGGCGCGTGATTTACGCGATACCGATAACAAGGTTTACGATATTAGTTTGAAGTATGGTTTTGATTCGCAGCAGACATTTACGAGGATATTTACGCGTACGTTTAACCAACCACCGGGACGGTATCGAAGGGAAAATCATAGCCAGCCATAATAACTGGCTATATTTTAAAAAATCTTGGTACTCAAAATAATTCGAGTTGCAGGAAGGCGGCCAAACCGTAGTTCCCCTGGGGCATAGATAACTATGTGACTGGGGTGCGCGGCTATAGCCAACGCACCTGCAACTTGAAGTATGACGGGTATTAATGCGCGTCGATAAACACGATTTTCAGCACGAACAACAGCGCCACAACAACCACGCATGGGCTGATTTCACGCCAGCGACCAGTGCCGAGTTTCATCACGCAGTAAGAGATAAAGCCCAACGCGATGCCTTCGGTGATTGAGAAGCTGAACGGCATCATCACAGCGGTGATAAACGCTGGAACCGCTTCGGTCAGGTCATCCCACTTCACACGCGACAGGCTGGACGTCATCAACACGCCAACGTAAATCAGTGCACCCGCTGCCGCATACGCCGGAACCATACCCGCCAATGGTGACAGGAAGATAACCAGCAGGAACAGCAAACCAACGATAACCGCCGTCAGGCCAGTACGCCCACCAACCGACACGCCAGCAGAACTTTCGATATACGCGGTAACAGAAGAAGTGCCGATAAACGCGCCCGCCACGGAAGACACGCTATCAACGTACAGCGCCTGCTTCATGCGTGGGAATTTACCTTTTTCGTCGGCAAGTCCTGCTTTATCCGTTACGCCAATCAGCGTGCCGGACGAGTCAAACAGGTTAACCAGCATAAAGGAGAAGATCACGCCCGCCAGCCCGATGTTCAACGAGCCGGCTAAATCAACCTGGCCGACCACGGAAAGCACGCTTGGTGGCGCAGAAACAATGCCGTGATACTGCACATCACCCATCATCCAGCCCAGCAGTGTAGTCACCACGATGGAAACCAGCACCGCCGCGTGAATGTTACGCGAGGCCAGAATTGCGATGATAAAGAAGCCCAGCGCGCCCAGCAGAACACTGTGCGAAGTCAGATTGCCGATGGTGACCAGCGTGTCTTTGTTCGCCACGATAATCCCGGCGTTTTTCAGCCCCATCATGCCGATGAACAGACCAATACCGCTGGTGATACCCACACGCAGGCTCATTGGGATATTAGCAATCATCCAATAACGCACACGGAAAATAGTCAGCAACAGCAGGCCAACGGCCCCCCAGAAAATGGCACCCATGCCGACCTGCCAGGAAATCCCCATCGCGCCAACAACCACAAAAGCGAAGAACGCATTCAGGCCCATCGCCGGAGCCAGTGCCACTGGCAAGTTGGCGAAAATACCCATCAGGATGCTACCTAATGCGGCAATCAAACAGGTGGTGACAAAAACGGCCTGGGTATCCATACCGGCGACACCAAGGATCTGCGGGTTGACGAAAACGATATACACCATCGTCAGGAAGGTCGTAAAACCGGCGATCACTTCAGTGCGTGCCGTGGTGCCGTGTTCGCGCAGTTTAAACACGCGCTCGAGCAGCCCCGGATTTGCGGCCGGAGTAGATTGTGGTTGGCTCATTAGTCTTAATTCCGAACATTGAGAGGGGAAATCCGTCGCTATCCTATACCAAAAACTCCTAAACATAATGACCCATGTTAATTTTTTTTCATTGAATTTTCTTATACGGCAACGATTGCGTGCCGCACAAATTGCGCAAATTGGGTAAAATAGATATTTAATCTTATACCCGAGCGACTTCAAGATGCAGGTAGGCGGCAATCGAATGAATCCCAAGGAACTTACTCAAGTAAGTGATTCGGGTGAATGAGAGCAGTCAACACCCCTGCATATTGAAGGGCGATGGGTAGATATAAGGAAGCGGTATGTCCCGGATAGATGCGGTGTTCTTCGACTGCGATGGAACGCTAGTTGATAGTGAGGTGATTTGCTCCAAAGCCTACGTGCATATGTTTGCGCAATACGGCATTGAACTTGCGCTTATGGAAGTTCATAAAACTTTTAAGGGTATAAAGCTCTACGAGATTATCGACACCATCAATACCCAATATGGAGCGAACCTGTCAAAAGAGGTGCTGGAACCCATTTATCGCGCTGAGGTTTCGCGTCTGTTTGACAGCGAACTGGTGGAGATTGAAGGAGCAACAGAGCTGATTGCGCAAGTTAATGTGCCGATGTGTATCGTTTCCAACGGCCCGGTCAGCAAAATGCAACACTCGCTGGGCAAAACTGGCATGCTCCACCATTTCCCGGACAAACTGTTCAGCGGCTACGATATTCAGCTATGGAAGCCCGATCCAGCAATCATGTTCCATGCAGCCGACGCGATGAACGTGGATGTGAAAAACTGTGTGCTGGTGGATGATTCGATGGCTGGTGCTCAATCAGGTATTGCCGCTGGAATGGAAGTTTTCTATTTTTGCGCCGACCCACATAACCAGCCGATTGACCATCCGAAAGTGACGACGTTTACCGATTTAGCACAGTTGCCGGAATTGTGGCGCGCGCGGGGTTGGAATATTACAGGTTAACGAAACGGCGGATGGCGCAAGCTTATCCGCCCTACAACTGACATGCTCAGGTGCTCTGGCGCAGCTCAACCTGGTAGCTGAAAAGCTCGACGCGCGATTCCTCTAATTCATCATCCCGATCGTCATTGAGCAACTCAATCAGCAGTTTACCCGCCTCTTTGCCCATCTTTTTATAATCGATACGAATAGAAGTCAGCGTGGGATGCGTCTGGTCGCAACTGTCGGAACCATCAAGACACGCCACCGCGATATTGCCGGGGATTTTCAGCAATCGGCGCTGGCACTCAAACATCACGCCCAACGCAATGTCTTCGTGGCTGCAAATCACCGCATCCAGCTCCGGCTGACGTTGTAATATTTCCGTCAACGCATAGCGGCCAAACTGCAGGCTGGCGGCTTCAGGCGTAGTGATCACTTGGTCGGAATTCTGATAGCGGCTCAGCATCGCTTTATGCCAGCCGTTAAGCTGCTGGCGCTGTAGGCGGTTATCCATATGCGAACCGATAAAACCAATGTTCTTATAGCCTTGATCTAACAGGTGTTCCGTCAGTTTATTCGCCGCCTCAAAAAATGAAGTCTCGATAGAAATCGCCGCCTGGCTGAACGGGGAACCCACCACGTTAATGGTTGGAATATTGGACTTTTCGAGAATTTGCCAGGTTTTATCAGCCAGCTGCGAGCCAAAAACCACCAGCGCGGCCGGGTTGCTTTGCAGCAACGTCATTAAAATTTCAGCTTCTTTATGCTGATTGTGTTCGTGGCAACCGAGCAATAGCTGGAATTCGTTTTTATTGAGCACCTGCTGTAACGACTGCATAAAGCGCGAACTGGCTTTGTCAGTCAAAGAGGGAATGAGTACCGCGACGGTATCGCTATGGCCGGAAGCCAGCGCACCCGCAGCGCGATTGGGGATATAGCCCAGTTCCGCTACCGCTTGTTCTATCTTCTCGCGCAGCTTGTCAGAAACCTGATCCGGCGTTCTTAACGCTCGGGAAACGGTCATGGTTCCTACGCCCGCAAAATTGGCGACTTCCTGCAATGTGACTCGCCCGGTGCCACGGCGCTTACGCATTTTTTCCATCTGGCCTCTCCGGATAACTACAACTCACTGTTTTCATTATTTTTATTTCACCGTCTATCCGTCAGACAATTAAACACGTTAGCAAAAAACCTAACGCATTGTATATGCCGAAACTGGATATAGCCAAAGTCGACCTCGGGAAAAATGATAGCGCTATCACAAACCATGATAGCGCTATCAGGTAGCGCTACCAGATGAGATGTTCATCACATTAATTGATGCGTAAAAAATCTACTCTCCTGTTAATTATCATCGGGAGTTATAAGTCGCATGTTAAAAACACTATTAACCTCAGAGGTCATTCAGGTCGTTGAGCAGGCTAAAGACTGGCGCGACGCCGTAGCGATTTCATGCCAACCGCTTATTGAAAACGGTTCGATTGAACCGCGTTATGTCGAGGCTATTTATCGCTCACATGAAGCCATCGGTCCGTATTACGTGGTGGGACCAGGTATTGCGATGCCACACGCACGGCCAGAAGAAGGGGCTAACAAACTGGCTCTGGCGCTGACTCTGATTACTTCCGGCGTGAATTTTGATGCTGATGAAAACGATCCGGTGAAATTGCTGATTGTGCTGGCGGCAACCGACAGCACCGGCCACATCGAAGCCATTTCTCAACTCGCCCAACTCTTCGATAACGAACCAGACATTCAGGCCATTTTGACGGCAAAAACATCGCAGGACATTTTATCCGTCATTGCGCGCTATTAGAGCCTGGCCCACCAGGCGTAATTGTTGCAGACCGTTTGGGATCGGACTGCGCGGAAAAACCGCAGCGTACACGTAGTACGTGAGGATTTTGAGCACAGCCCAGGACCAAACGAACAAATAAAATAGCCTAATGGGATAGGCTCTTAATCCAGGGGAAAAATTATGAAAATCACAGTGGTTTGCGGTAACGGTTTAGGCACCAGCCTGATGATGGAAATGAGCATTAAAACCATCGTGAAAGATCTCGGCGTGAGCGCTGAAGTCGATCACGTTGACCTCGGATCTGCAAAAGGCACGCCGAGCGATATTTATGTCGGTACCAAAGACATTGCCGAGCAATTGGTCGCGCAGTCTGTGGGCGGCAAAATCGTTGCTCTGGAAAATATGATCGATAAGAAAGCCATGAAAGAACGTTTGTCCGTGGCATTAACCGAGTTAGGTGCACTGTAAGCAGGGGGTCGATATGGATTTCTTTCGTTTTTTGATGAGCGATGTGCTTTCCGAACCGGCGGTGTTGGTTGGTTTAATCGCTTTGATTGGCTTGATTGCACAGAAAAAACCGGTCACCGAATGCATTAAAGGCACTGTCAAAACCATTATGGGTTTTGTGATTTTAGGTGCCGGTGCGGGGCTGGTGGTGTCGTCACTGGGTGACTTTGCGAATATCTTCCAGCATGCGTTTGGGATTCAGGGCGTGGTACCGAACAACGAAGCGATTGTTTCCGTGGCGCAGAAAAGCTTCGGCAAAGAAATGGCGATGATCATGTTCTTCGCGATGGTTATCAACATTCTGATTGCCCGTTTCACGCCGTGGAAATTCATCTTCCTGACCGGACATCACACGTTATTTATGTCGATGATGGTGGCAGTAATTCTGGCAACCGCAGGCATGACCGGCGTGACGCTGATTGCTGTTGGCTCGCTGGTGGTAGGTGTGGCGATGGTGTTTTTCCCGGCTATTGCGCACCCGTACATGAAGCAGGTGACCGGTTCTGACGATGTGGCAATCGGCCACTTCTCGACGTTATCTTACGTGCTGGCCGGTTTCATCGGCAGCAAGTTTGGTAATAAAGAACACTCGACTGAAGACATGAACGTGCCGAAAAGTCTGCTGTTCTTGCGCGACACGCCGGTCGCCATCTCCTTCACCATGAGCATTATCTTCCTGGTGACGTGCCTGTTCGCAGGCGCTGACGTGGTGAAAGAACTGAGCGGTGGCAAAAACTGGTTCATGTTCTCCATCATGCAGTCCATTACCTTCGCGGCGGGCGTGTACATCATTCTGCAAGGCGTGCGCATGGTTATCGCAGAAATCGTTCCGGCGTTTAAAGGGATTTCCGACAAGCTGGTACCGAACGCAAAACCTGCGCTCGATTGCCCGGTGGTCTTCCCTTACGCGCCGAATGCCGTATTGGTTGGCTTCCTGAGCAGCTTTGCCGCAGGCTTAATCGGCATGTTCGCGCTGTATTTGCTGAACATGACGGTGATTATTCCAGGCGTAGTGCCACACTTCTTCGTGGGTGCAGCTGCGGGTGTATTCGGTAACGCCACCGGTGGACGTCGTGGGGCGATTCTGGGGGCGTTTGCCCAGGGTCTGCTGATTACCTTCCTGCCAGTGTTCCTGCTACCAGTGTTGGGTGATATCGGCTTTGCCAATACAACATTCAGTGATGCTGACTTTGGTGCGCTGGGGATTCTGTTAGGGATTATTGTTCGCTGATAGTTGCATCAATAAAAACGCCAGCGTTTCGCTGGCGTTTTTTTATGACTTTTTAAATCACTCTTTCGGATCTTTACCCGCCAGCAGTTTATCCAGCTCATCGCCACCGACATGACGGAAGTCCTGTCCTTTGACGAAGTAGAAAATAAACTCACAAATATTCTGGCAGCGGTCACCGATACGCTCGATAGAACGCGCACAGAACAGCGCGGTTAGCACGCTTGGAATGGTGCGTGAGTCTTCCATCATATAAGTCATCAACTGGCGTACGATGCCTTCGTATTCCTGGTCAACTTTCTTATCTTCACGATAGATACGCACGGCTTCGTCGAGATCCATGCGCGCAAACGCATCCAGCACGTCATGCAGCATCTGTACGGTGTGGCGACCTAAAGACTCGAGGCTTACCAGTAGCGGTTGATGCTGTTGAGAGAATTTCTCCAGCGCAGTGCGGCAGATTTTATCCGCCACATCACCGATACGTTCCAGCTCAGAAATCGTTTTGATAATAGCCATCACCAGGCGCAGGTCGCTGGCAGTTGGCTGGCGCTTAGCGATGATGCGCACACAGGCTTCATCAATAGCGACTTCCATCATATTGACTTTATGGTCGCCTTCGATGACGCGCTTTGCCAGCTCGCCATCTTGATTGTGCATCGCGGTGATCGCATCAGAAAGCTGTTGCTCCACCAGCCCGCCCATGGTCATGACTTGGGTGCGGATGTATTCCAGCTCGGCGTTAAACTGGCCGGAAATGTGTTTGTTCAGGTTGAGGCTATCCATTTTTTCTCCTATTGCCCAATAAATTGGAAGATATGGGGCAAATCAACCGTAGCGGCCAGTAATGTAGTCTTCAGTCTGCTTCTTGGCAGGCGTGGTAAATAGCGTGTCGGTTTCGCTAAACTCGATCAACTCACCCAGGTACATAAACGCGGTGTGATCTGAACAACGAGCCGCCTGCTGCATGTTGTGGGTAACAATTACCACGGTGTAATCCTGTTTCAGCTCAGTAATCAACTCTTCGATACGACCGGTAGAGATAGGATCCAGTGCTGAGCACGGCTCATCAAGCAACAACACTTCCGGACGAATCGCAATACCACGCGCAATGCACAGACGCTGCTGCTGGCCACCGGAGAGACTGTATCCACTCTGGTGTAATTTATCTTTGGTTTCGTTCCACAATGCGGCTTTGGTCAAAGCCCATTGCACGCGCTCATCCATGTCGCTGCGAGACAGCTTTTCAAAAAGACGCACACCGAAAGCGATGTTGTCGTAAATCGACATTGGGAACGGCGTCGGCTTTTGGAACACCATACCTACTTTGGCGCGCAGCAGGGCGATGTCCTGGCTTTGGGTGAGGATATTTTCCCCATCCAGCAAAATTTCGCCTTCAGCACGCTGCTCCGGGTAGAGTGAGTACATTTTGTTGAATGTACGCAGCAGGGTGGATTTACCACAACCTGACGGGCCAATGAATGCGGTAACCTGGTTTTTAGCGATATCCAGATTGATGTCTTTCAGGGCATGGAATTTGCCGTAAAAGAAGTTCAAATCGCGAACCTGAATTATGCCAGAGGCTGTATCGACCATACTCATCTGTTTCTTAATCTCCATCCGACGCCGCCGTTGCCGCGTCGCAAAATTTAACCGTGTTTACTCTTTGAAAAAATCACGCGCGCCATAATATTCAGCAGTAACACGCACAGAGTAATAATCAGAACGCCAGCCCAGGCTAACTGTTGCCATTCGGCAAACGGGCTCATGGCAAATTTGAAAATCGTCACCGGCAAGTTAGCCAGCGGCTGCATCATGTCGGTGCTCCAGAACTGGTTGGAGAGCGACGTGAACAGCAGAGGGGCCGTTTCACCCGCGATACGTGCAATCGCCAGCAACACCCCGGTAATAATCCCGGAAACAGACGCTTTAAGCGTAATAGCAGAAATCATTTTCCACTTTGGTGTACCCAGAGCGTAAGCCGCTTCGCGCAGGCTGTCTGGTACCAGTTTCAACATGTTTTCAGTGGTACGAATGACGATGGGTACCTGCAACAGCGCCAGTGCAATCACCCCAGCCCAGCCAGAGAAGTGCTCCATCTTCGCGACCACGATGGTGTAGACAAACAACCCCACCACAATTGAAGGAGCTGAAAGCAGAATGTCGTTAATAAAACGAATCACTTCTGCCAGCCATGATTTACGGCCGTACTCCGCCAGATAAATACCCGCCATGATGCCCAGCGGTGTACCGAAAACGGTCGCCCACAGAATTAACAGGCCGCTCCCTGCAAGGGCGTTCGCAAGCCCGCCACCAGCAGTATTTGGCGGAGGCGTCATTTCAGTGAACAGCGCAATCGACATACCGTCGATCCCGCGTGTAAGCGTCGAGAACAGAATCCACACCAGCCAGAACAGGCCGAATGCCATGGTTCCCATTGAAAGTGTCAGCGCGATACGGTTTTTAAACCGACGGCGTGCCTGCATTTTGCGGCGGGATTCAGCCAGTGCAGTGCGGCTTTGCATTTCTATGGTTGTCATGAGCGCGCTCCTTCATTCTTCGCAAGACGCATAATCATGAACTTAGAGATTGCCAGTACGATAAAGGTGATCACAAACAGAATCAGCCCCAACTCCATCAGCGCTGCGGTGTGCAGACCTGATTCGGCTTCAGCAAATTCATTCGCCAGGGCGGAGGTAATACTGTTGCCCGGCATATACAACGAAACCGTGTCGAGTTGGTAGGTGTTACCGATGATAAAGGTTACTGCCATGGTTTCACCCAGAGCACGGCCCAGACCCAACATCACACCGCCAATCACCCCATTTTTGGTGAACGGTAAAACAATGCGCCAGATAACTTCCCATGTGGTGCAGCCAATACCGTAGGCCGACTCTTTCATCATCACAGGGGTTTGTTCAAATACATCGCGCATAACCGCTGCAATGTAAGGAATGATCATGATGGCCAGTATGACGCCTGCGGCGAGAATACCGATACCGAATGCCGGGCCTGAGAACAGTTCGCCAACAATCGGAACAGAAGAAAGCACATTACCGACCGGTTCCTGGAAGTACTTCGCAAACAGCGGAGCAAAGATAAACAGACCCCACATGCCGTATACGATACTTGGGATAGCGGCCAGCAGCTCAATTGCAATCCCTAAAGGACGGCGCAACCAGTTTGGTGCCAGTTCCGTCAGGAACAGCGCAATACCAAAACTAACAGGCACGGCAATCAACAAAGCGATAAACGAAGTCACCAGCGTGCCGTAAATCGGAACCAATGCACCGTAAATATCGTTAGGAGCATCCCACTCTTTGGTCCACAAGAACGAGAAACCAAACTTCTGGATACTCGGCCAGGAGGAGATGATCAGGGAGATGATGATGCCGCCCAGCAGGAATAGCACAATCAGCGCAGCCAGCTTAACTAGCGCACTGAAAATGACATCACCTTGCTTACCAGGGGACTTGAACGTCGGCTTACTTACCGCCATAGCTTACTCTTTGT
>DATERH010000274.1:0-15690 GCA_035271785.1 Buttiauxella sp. | reverse complement strand
GCGTCATCCTCTTAAAATTAACAAGCTGGTGGAGAGTTGCTGGAAAATAGCAACGGGCGGAACGGTCTGGTTTCCAAAGCATGGTTACTATTTAATTCGAAAGAATGACACTGAGGCCATGACCGCATTGTTACTGCGGGTAAGTTACTTTGCTAAGCGGCACTCTAAGGAAGGAATTGCTAAAGACATTGCGCGTTCCGGCACTCGGCATTACCCGTTTTTAAAAACCAAACACACTAAAACTGCGCAATTACGTACTCAGATTGCCCATTTTGATCGGGCACAAGCGCATTGCCCTCTTCCCGGAAAGCTAGATTCGCTTTTCACTCCCGCAGAGCCTTCTGCTGGTAAGCCTGCGGCACTGACTCTGACAGATAACCAACTATTAGATGAAGCTGCTTTACTGCCAATGAAGGCGCTCAGGCGAGCGCTGCAGCGTTTTAGCATGCTTAATGGTCGCCTGCCTGACGGTAATAGCGTCGTGGCTGGCACTAAACTTAGCCCTCACTGGCACCGTCATTTTGAGCGCTACTATCGCTATTACTGGCCATGCAATATCAGCGTTTCGCAATATTGCCGCTGGTATTACCTAAATCCGTCTACTGCAAGCCGCTATTTGTGTAACTATCCGGCTAATCTGGTTAATCCATGGTTGTTAGCGTTTTGGCTGTAAATATTTTGAAAGTTGATAAAGATGGAAAACAAAACAAGCAGAAACGCTAGAATTTCGCTGCCCCACTTACTTAATCGTAAGATGAAGACTTATGTAGGCGGCATTGATTGGCTAACCGGTTATGAAATTGTGCCGCTGACTGATGAACAGCGTCTGCAAAGAAAGCAGCATCTACATGCTCTGCCTGCAACGCTGGATGAGTTGTTTGAGCGTTTCCTGCTGCCTGCCAAAGAGTGCGACGTGCATTACAAAGACTACAACTTCTGGAGCGATACGTGGCGCATCCAGTGGGCTTACCACAAACAAAATTATCGTCGTGAAGCGATTATGAATGGCATAACGCAGCAGCAATATGCAGAAGTGCATAAGCTTCCCAAACGTGTGATGTACGGCAATCTGCATAAATGCGGAGGTGCAGCGATCCGTGTGCTGTTTTGGGTTTATCATCGTCGGCAGTTCCACCAGCAACAGCGACTTACGGTTCAGGAATACATTTCTGAGCATCAGCTTCCCCAACGTACAGCGCATCGTCAGTTGTCGCGACAGCCACTGAGTGATATCTGGGCTCAGCATTTTGATAATTACTACAGTGATGCATGGCTGAGGCATTGTAACGTCAGAGAGTATGCGGATTTCTACGGTTTGAACGTCACCACTGCCCGCCAGTATCTATTTAACTTTCCCATAGGGCTTTTTGACCCAATGTTGATTAAACCCTGGATGTGATTTTTCAAGACAGTCGCTGAAGAATATGATCAGGAATTCTGATCACTGGATAATGATCAAAATCGTCAAACGGTAAACAACGCAATGATCATGAATTGAATATCAGTAAGCGTATAAATCTGGAAAGATTTTTCGTTGATATGCCACATCAAACCATTGACCAGAAGCCGTTAGCAGCACATCAACGAATGAGCTTAAAGAGTTGATTAAGGCTGAGCCCAGCCTTAAATTTTAAGCTCCTTTCAACATATCAAACACCACCCGAGCAAAGCCCTTGGCCAGCTCAGGGTTAGAGAGGTACTGCACCATCATCTCCTGCTGGGCGTCATTGCTATCCATCACGGCATCATCAATGGCTTTCGGAAAATCACCTAACATCGCCTGTTCGCGCGTATTATTCGCAATCTGGGTCATCACCGCCTGGTTTTCTGACAGCTTGTCGCGCACCGCGAAGGCATAATTGATCATGTCTTTATCGGTGAGATTATCGGTGACAAATAGCTCATTAAGGCGAGACAGAATATTCGACAGAAACTCTTCTTTCTTGTCCTTCGGCTTCGCCGTACCGACATCATTCCCCGGCTTGATTTTGTATTCTTCAGCATCCTCTTGCAGCTTCAGGTGCTGTTCGTGAAGCTTCGACAGGCGATAATGACTCATCTCCACGTTGCTTAAATCAATCTCATCTTCTTCGATACGCTGTTCATGCAGTAACGGGCGCAGATGGCGGGAAAACAGGCTCAGCTTCTCCAGGTTCTTGTCGTCGTAATCGACGATTTGCGACATAAACTCGTAAAAGCGGACAAAGCTGCCGAGATCTTTTTTGAAGATATCCAGCTTACTTTTTTCTTTCTCGCAGTCCTTAAAGGTGTTTTCCGCATTGGTGATCAGCACAATATCGCCGGTCTTCTTAGTGCGTTCAAACATCTCTTTGGCCAGCACATAGGCATCAATCGCAGAGTTGTAGCGATGCTTCCAGCGCTCAACCGCAGGTTTGCAGATATTGCTAATGGCCGCGTTGGATTTGTTTTTACTGAAGAACGCCTCACAGAACTGCTCCACTTCGTTCCACAGGAAAATACCGCTGGTACGCAGCTTTTCATAAAGCTCAAAGACCAACTGCGGATCGCTGACATCCATTAGTTCTGCTGTCTGGTAGTACGGCTGGAAAGCCCCCAAAATTTCGTCAGGTTCGTTGTAGAAGTCGAGCACAAAGGTTCCGGACTGCGCCTTACCGGGATAGGTACGGTTCAGACGGGACAGCGTCTGCACACACTCCACGCCGCCCAGTTTTTTATCCACATACATGGCGCACAACTTGGGCTGGTCAAAACCGGTCTGGAATTTGTTGGCCACCAGCATCACCTGGTAGTCGTCGGTATCAAATGCTTTGCGCATATCCCGGCCTTTCAGCCCTGGGTTCATATTGATTTCAGTAAACTTCTGGTTGAGCAGCGCAAGGCTGTTGTGGTCATCTTTATGGAACTCAACTTCACCAGAGAACGCCACCATTGCGCTGATCTTGTCGTAATTTTGCTGGGCGATGTATTTATCGAATGCCAACTTGTAGCGCACCGCCGCCTTACGCGAACTGGTTACCACCATCGCTTTGGCCTGGCCGGCCAGTAGGTGCATCACATGCTTACGGAAGTGCTCAACAATCACCTTCACTTTCTGCGACACGTTATGATCGTGCAGCGAGACCCACTGGTTCAGTTTGATCTTCGCTTTTTTGCTGTCCACTTCCCGGTCAGGATCGTCCAGCTTTTGCAGCAGCTTGTAGGCTACCTTGTAGTTGGTGTAGTTCTTCAGCACATCAAGAATAAAGCCTTCTTCAATGGCCTGGCGCATGGAGTAAACGTGGAACGCTTCCGGTTTGTTCTTTTTAGATGCGGGTTCCTGCGGATTCGGGCGACGGCCAAACAGCTCCAGCGTTTTGGCCTTCGGCGTGGCGGTAAAGGCGTAATAGTTGAGATTGTTGCTGCCTTTACGCGCCGCGACGGTGGCATCCAGAATATCTTCTGAAGACATCTCCACATCGTCATCCGTTTCTTCGGTCATCAGTACTTCTTTCAGCTGACGCGCCGTAGAGCCGCTCTGCGAGGAGTGCGCTTCATCGGCAATCACCGCGTATGTACGCTGCTTGAGGCTGACGCTGTTTTCAATCGCTTTCAGAACAAACGGGAAGGTCTGAATGGTGACGATAATGATCGGCTGCGAGTTTTCCAGCGCGCTGGCCAGCTTCTCTGATTTTGAACCGTCGCCTTCTTTGTTATTAATACGCCCGACCACGCCATCCTGATGTTCAAACTGATAGATGGTGTCCTGCAGCTGGTCGTCCAGCACAGTGCGGTCCGTCACCACAATCACCGAATGGAACTGCTTCTCGCCATTTTCATCGTACAGGCGGGAAAGCTGATGAGCCGTCCAGGCGATAGAGTTCGATTTGCCCGACCCCGCGCTGTGCTGAATCAGGTATTTATTGCCAGTCCCTTCCACCGTAGCGGCGGTGATCAGTTTGTTCACCACATCCCACTGGTGATAACGCGGGAAAATCAGGCTCTCGCTTTTGTACTTCAGGCCAATGGCGTTTTCTTTTTCTTCGATTTGCAGATGCACAAAACTGGCGAGAATTTTCAGCAAATTGTTCGGCAGCAGCACCTCATTCCACAGGTAGCTGGTGGCGTAATCGTTAGCATCTTCCGGGATGTCATTGCCCGCGCCGCCGTCATGAGTCCCTTTGTTAAACGGCAGGAAGAAAGTTTTATCGCCATCGAGTTTGGTCGCCATAAACACTTCGTACTGGCTGACGGCAAAGTGCACCAGCGCGCCGCGTTTAAAGGTCAGCAGCGGCTCGGGTTTATTAGTGCCCGGGTCCTTTGGCAAACGCGTTTTCTTATACTGAGTAATGGCGTTTTGCACTGTCTGTTTAAATTCAGACTTCAGTTCCAGGGTCGCTATTGGCAGGCCATTAACGAACAACACCAGGTCGATCCGCCATTTCTTCGCCTTAACGCCCGTTTCTTCAAATGCGGCGCTCGAGGCATGCGGGCTGTAAACCAGCTCCGGCACGATGCGGCAGATATTATGTTTGTAGCGCGTCAAGGTTTCCGGATTGAGGTTATGTTCCGGCTTAAACTGGCACAGGGAAAAACGCGCATTATGGCTTTTGATGCCATGACGCAGCACGCCAAGCGTGCCATAAGTGCGAGACAAAATATCGGTGGCGTTGATGTCCGCTTTTTTCAGCTGCGCCACCAGCGCATCGAGGAAGTGACGCTCGGTATCGGTAGGATAAATTTTGGCAAATTTCTCCCACTCCTGCGGCTGCGTAGTCTGCACAAAGGTCAGCGCATCCTGCGAGTACAGCGCGCGTTCGCGATCGTAGCCGTCGGTTTTGCCACAAGTCCAACCTCTTGCTTCCATCTGAGCAATCATTTCATTCTGGAAAACCAGCTCTTTGGTGCTATCCATGCTCATGCGGTGGCCTCCTGTGGCTCCTCAATGTCCTGCGTGTCAGGGGCAACCCAATCACGGACGTCGATTTTTCCGGTGACGGCGGCAGAGATCAGGGCGGTGCGGCGCTCCTGGAGATATTTTATTTGCTCCTCACCAAGTAATTGAAGCTGATCAAATTTCTCGGAGATACTATCTAATAATTCGGCAATTTTTATCTGTTCATCCACTGGAGGGATAACTACTGGCATTGTTTTTAATAAGTCCTGGCTAAGTGATGCTCTGGTAATCAGATTCATTTCCTTAGTGAAGAAGATCCTAAGCAGTTGGTTTGAAAAATAATATTTTGAATACTCAATACACAGATCGGAGGATGTAGGGCGGAATCTGATTAGGAAACCGGCAAAACAAGCATTTTCTATACTTTTAATACAAGCAGATGCAAAACCAATCTCTTCAATTGTTTCTGACGTTCGAGTAAAGAGTACATCACCTCTTAAAAGTGAGTATTTTCTTCTATCCTCAGCAGTTGACTGTACCAATCCACTGCCGTTTTCAGGTAAAACTCTATTTTTATAGGCATCACCATAGCTAACAAATGGAAACCCAGAACCAAATGCTTCGGCTCCAATGTTTATTCCATTTTGACAATCACCTAAATATCTTAATGGTTTGATAGTCCAGTGCTCCGGCACATCCCCCAGCCACTCAACACCAGAATCTTTCATCTGCACATCAGGGTCTAGTCCTTTGGTGACGGCATGGCTAATCACTGCCTGACGTTTTTCTTTCAGCAGTTCAATCAGTTGCTGTTGCTTCTCCATCAGATTATCGATTTTTGCAGTTTCGTAATCTAGGAAGGAAGCAATATGAGATTGTTCAGAAATAGAGGTCAACGGCAAATTAAGGGCACCAAATTGCTCATAGTTGATTGATTTACCGTCTCTCAAACTATCTGTTGATGACTGTAAAGCAACAATAAAAGGTGCACATTTCAAAAGATATCGATAATAGTTATAACTAATCGGTTTGGTATTTTTAAGTACCGTGTATGCAGGGGAAACACATCCAGAATATTTGCTATGTTCAATGCCACCTTCAAAGCTACGCAGACTTATAACGAAATTATTTTCGTCCACATGTCGAAATGAGTCAGTACCTTTTAATGCCAGCATTACTTTCGAGTCATTCAATTGCATCATTAAGGACTGAGGAATCACCCCGTACTTTTGGCTCGCAGCAAGTTGCTCATCATTATTGAGCGCAGGCGTACGAACACTTTGAAATATGCGCTTGCCAGTGAGGATATTCCAATACTCAGGAATCTTCCCCAACCACTCAACCCCAGAATCCTTATATTCCGGATACGCTTTATATTTAGCCATCAGGAATGTACCTCCTGCAGCAGCTTCATAATCTCGGCGCTGACCGCATCCAGATCGGCATCAATCTCTTCTAACGGACGCGGTGGTTGATAGGCGTAGAAATGGCGGTTAAACGGGATCTCATAACCGACAATTCCCACCTCACCATCTTTCGCATCGCGCTTATCGGCGTTGATCCACGCGTCATTCACATGCGGCAGAACTTCGGCTTTAAAGTAGTTTTCAATCAGATCGCTGGTGGGTACTGCCGGGTTCAGCGGCACGTTTTCGTTATCGCGCAGCTCACCGTCCTGTTCAAACTCCACCACTTTGCCTTTGTATTCAAACGCACCGTACAGCGGCTGGGCGGCTTCTTTCAGCGCCTTTTTTACCACCGGTTCTGCATCCGGTTTTTTGGTAGTGATGGCTTCGATGAACTGCTTGTTTTCTTTCGCGTCCAGCTTCACTCCGGCGGTTTTGATGGCCCCTTTCAGGGTCAACTGGAACTGGTTAAAGTCATTGCTCACCAGCGTTTTGCCACCCGCCTGCGTACCCAGTGCGGTCTGAATCTGCTGTGCTTTTTCCATCAACCCGCGCTGTGCCAGCCACAATTTGCTGTCGAGCAGGTCTTTAATCTGCTTCTCTTTCAGCTCTGCAAATTCAGCTTTAATGATGGCGCGCGCTTCTGCTTCCAGTTCGGAGAAATCACCATAAGTCTCCTCCTGCCATTGGGATGCGAACTCTTCATACAGACGTTCCATCGGCGCGTTAAACGGCTTCGGCGCAAAGCGCAGAGTCGCAATAGCTTCATCCGTGACCTGAGCAGATAACCGCAGCGGGCGCTCAATGGTCAGGCGGCGATAGCCAAAGTCGGTGCTGTTAAAGATTTTGCTGGCGAAGGTTTTCGGCGCTTCGGTTCTGGCGGTGGCCGGCTGGCGGCCACGGCTGGATTTTTGTTCAGGTGCTTTTTCAAGACCCAACTCTTCAAGAGAAGTTGCATCCACCACCTCAAACTCACCAAAGGTACGGGTGATAAGCTTGATATCGTCCTCGCCCATCAGGTTACGCTTCGAACCCAGCGATTTACGCATTTTGCCACACAGGTTGGTGCCATCAATCAGCTGCACTTTGCCTTTACGCTCAGGCGCTTTCTTGTTGGAGAGGATCCAGACGTAGGTAGCAATGCCGGTGTTGTAGAACATATCGGTTGGCAGCGCGACAATGCCTTCCAGCAGATCGGCTTCAAGAATGTAGCGACGGATTTCGCTCTCACCGCTGCCCGCCCCGCCGGTAAACAGTGGGGAACCGTTAAGGATAATCCCGATACGCCCGCCGTTACTCACTGTGCCATCCACATTGTGGTTGTCACGCATTTTGCTGATCAGGTGCATCAGGAACAGCAGCGAGCCGTCGGATACACGCGGCAGGCCTGGGCCGAAGCGACCATTAAAGCCTTTCTGCGTATGTTCGTCGTTAATCTCGCCCTCAATCTTCTTCCAGTCCACGCCAAACGGCGGGTTAGAGAGCATGTAGTCGAACTGATCCAGCGGCAGCTGATCGTGAGAGAGGGTGTTACCCAGCTTAATACGGCTGACATCCTGACCTTTGATCAGCATATCGGCTTTACAGATTGCGTAGGATTCCGGGTTCAGCTCCTGACCAAAGGCACGCATAACAGCATTGGGGTTTAGCTCGTGCACATATTCCATGCCTGAAGAGAGGAAGCCGCCAGTCCCGGCCGTCGGGTCATAAATGGTGCGGATGATACCGTCCTGCGTCAGCGCCTCATCATCTTCCATAAACACCAGCGAGGTGGTCAGACGCACAATATCGCGTGGGGTGAAGTGCTCACCAGCAGTCTCGTTGGAGCTTTCCGCAAAACGACGGATAAGCTCTTCAAACACCAGGCCCATATCATGGTTGGAAATCGCTTTTGGGCTAAGATCGGTGGTGGCGAATTTCTTCACCACCTTATACAGCAGGTTGGCATCTTCCAGCAGGCCGACAAACTCACTGAATTTAAAGTGCTCGAAGATTTCACGCGCATCCGGTGAAAACGCCTGCACGTAGCTTTCCAGGTTAGCTTTGATGTCGTTCTGCCCCATCTTGCCCAAATCCATCTTCGAGGTGTTGAAGAAGGAAAATGTACTGGTGCGCAGCAGAAACTTCTCTTTGGCATCTTCCGGCAGTGGGCTGGTTTTTAGTTCATCATACTTCACCACCACCGCGTCTTTAGTCTCCGCCAGCACACACTCAAGACGGCGCAACAGCGTAAAGGGCAGGATCACGCGCCCGTACTGAGACTGTTTGAAATCACCGCGCAGCAGATCAGCGACAGACCAGATAAACGCAGCCGATTGAGAAAAATTAGTGTTAGTCATGAAACCCTCGGGGAGATCGCGGCCGTAGTGCAAATGTGCAGCGGCATAAATTCAGTATTGGAATGCAGTGCGCAAAATCATACCTGCTGTGAGGACTATCGCAAACAATGCAGGACAAAGAAATGAACGGTCCCCCGTGTTGGTGTCAGCGCTGGAGTTCTACATTTTCTTAAATTTTACTCAAGTGACCAAACCACTGGCCGATAACACGCAAAGGAATATCCTCACGACTTTCAATAAGATAATTTTTCAGAGATAGAGTATCCCTGGTTTTAAAGGATATTTTATATCTCCATATGGATGACGATTTTATGTCAACACACAATAACGGTACGGCACCGATGAGACCGTCGTTATCTAAGCCAGATGGCGACGAGGATGGTAAGAAAAATATACTGAAAGACCCAAGATTTACTCTCGATAAAGATGTCATTTTATCCCAGAGCACCCGCTCATCTCTTGATGAATGCATGGCTCGTCTGCGCTTCCATAACACTATTTACCAGGAATGGAATTTTTCAGTCGTTGACCCTATGGGATCGACAGCGATACTAAATTTTTATGGCCCTCCCGGCACCGGGAAAACGCTTTGCGCCGAGGCACTGGCAGGACAGTTACGGATGCCCTTTATTGCTCTGGGTATTGCAGAACTGGAAAGCAAGTTCATGGGAGAAACGGCTAAAAATATCCAGGCCGCTTTCTCGCAAGCTAAGGAAACCGGGGCGCTGCTCTTTTTCGATGAAGCTGACACGTTACTGGGGAAACGACTCTCCTCTGTCACGCAAGGCGTTGATAATGAAGTTAATGCGATGCGCTCTACGTTACTTATCGAATTGGAGCGTTTTAACGGCATTGTAGTTTTTGCGACTAACTTCGCACGTAACTATGATGAGGCATTCCGCAGCCGTATTGGCTATCACGTTGAATTTACACTCCCTGATCTTACAGCCCGTTACCATCTCTGGAAAAAATTTCTGGTTGCTGAAATTCCACTCTCTGAAGAAAGAGAAAGTCTTCTCACCGCCGCAAGCGAACTATCCGAAGGACTGGCAGGCCGGGAGATCCGTACCTGTATGCGTCTGGCACTGCCTAAAGTGCTGCTTGAAGCAGAACGCACCGGAGAGGCTGCACAACTTAACATCGCTCATTTACAGAATGCGATAGAACAGGTTTTGGCCTCCCATCGGGCGATAGGCAATCATTCAGGACATACAGCCAGTGAAGTCAACACAGCAAAAAAACTATTAGGTATCCAATAAAAACAACAGGAGAAGTTTATGGGTTTCTTGTCAAGTGTCGGCAGTTTTTGCAGAAGCGTAGCAAGTGCGGTGACTAGCACTGCTAGTCGGGTATGGAGTGGTATTAAAGAAACCGCAGCTAAAACCGTTTCCTGGATGGCAGAGAAAGCTGAGATCTTTGTGGGAAGTGTAAAGAGCGTCTGGGAAAAGGTGAAGCCATTTATCAGTAATGTGATTCGCCCTATCGTGCAAAACGCAGCAAAATTAGCTGAAAAGATGTTGCCACAATTCCCGTGGGTGGGTGGCGCTTTGAAAGCACTGGATAAGGCGTTGGGACTGCTGGTCGAATGGGATAAGAGTGATCTGGCGAAACGTATTGGTAAGGCCATAGAGTGGGCCATTAATAAAGCCAAACAACTTAAAGATTTGTTTCTTACGCAAGAAGAAATGGATGAGGCCAGTGAGCATGAGCAAGCATTACGCGAAGCGCGTAATCAGATGCGCGGGGAAGCAGCAAGTGCTGTTGATCTGGCGAGCCTGATTACCTTATATGCCCAACTCTCAACGCGTATTAAGGACGTACTGGATAACATTCAGATCAACAATTTCGAACATTATCTGCGGTTACGC
Organism: Buttiauxella sp.; assembly: GCA_035271785.1. Lineage (GTDB taxonomy): Bacteria > Pseudomonadota > Gammaproteobacteria > Enterobacterales > Enterobacteriaceae > Buttiauxella. Next base: position 5,222 of record DATERH010000274.1, on the reverse strand, counting down.
GCTTCGCAGAAGTTGCTGAAAGAAACAGAGCAGAATCTTACGCGTGCGCAGGACATTGATACGATAACCGATGACGACCTGTTTCTTATTGAAACTGGCAACGAATTGCTAAAGCTCAACCCTCAGTTGAGTGATGACGCAACGCAACGCCTGGATCGTGTTGTGATGGCGCGTTTCGGCAAGAAGCTTATCCCCTTCGTGTTCGAAGAAATGATAATGGCCTGGGGATATAGCCTGCTGGATATGGAAAATGAATGGAAATCGCTGAATGACGGTCTGTCCAAAGAACAAGTACTTCTGCGACGTCTACAGATTGGCCAGCGCCTTGGTGATCTTCAGGAAGATGAAGTACCAATTCTTAACGAGTTAGAAGCTCGTTTACCAGTGCAACAGGCTGAGATGGAAGCAAAACGCAAACGAACCAATGAAATGCGTAATTATGTTTTTGCAGCAGAAGGATTTCTGCAAATGCTCGAAAAAGAGCCTGAAGAATTTGCTGACCAGGAATATTTGATGGAAGACAGCAGCACGGTTGGGATGATTATTATTGAGTGTGCTCAGTTTGGTAAGCGTTGGGAAGAACTTAATACCGAGCAACAAAGTTTAATTATCGATTTTGCCAATATCTTTGAAAAAGCCAGCCGCGCACGTGCAAGTAAACTTGTCGAGGTGGCTGCATGACGTTTCATGAGTTTTTTGCCTTTATATTGCCGGAATTCGACGTCATTCAGATGCTGTTCGGCGGCACAATGCTTTTTTTGGTTTTGCTGACGATTGGTTTATTGCTCTGGCAGGCAAATCAGCGCTTTTGGGACAGAAAATGGCAAGGTAATGCACTGAATAATGGTGCAGACCATCTCGACGTTGAGCATGGTTCAGTCAACGAAATTAGCGCAGCAGTTGCCAGTCCCGCAGAAAAAATGGCCGACATTATGCCGGGTATTTTGTTAATTTTAGGCTTGCTAGGCACCTTTCTCGGTCTGGGAATTGCGCTTAATAAAGCATCGGATATTTTGCTTGATGCTAACTCCGCAGGCATGGATAACGCCATGTCGAATCTGATGGGGATGATGGAAGGGCTTGGGACGAAATTCAAAACCTCGACATGGGGGATCATGGCATATTTGATTCTTAAAACCTGTGCTGCTGGATTAGGTTATGACGAGAAGCGTTTGCGCTGGTGCGCACAGCAGATGAAACAAGTGTTCGACCAGTCACGAGAGCAAAAGCGCACAGAACAGAATGAGACCCAGTTGCAGTATCTGGCAGCATTACAGGGTTTGAACAATAGAATGCAGGTGGAAAGCGAAGCAACTCGGCAGTTGCTGAGCAACTTCTCTTCAGGTATTGAGTCGGTTTTAAAACCCCTGATTGGCCAGGGACATGCTGCCGCACAACAGCGAAAAATACATGAAACATATCTGGAACAATTGACAGATATATCCCGTAGTACTCAGCAGCAATATATCGATGGATTGCAGAACGTATGCAACAGTATTCACGAGGAAAGCGAAAATTTCCGGCAGGCTAACCATTCACATCACGCCGAGGTAGCCGAAATATGTATGAAGATCGCTGGTCAGGGGGATAACGCTGAACAACAGCGTATGAACCAGAATGTGCAATTGGTAAAAATACAAGGCATCTTGCATGAAGTTCAAAACAATATCGTTAAGGGTACCAAAGACCAGTCTGTGAAATGGGAACAACAGATAACAGAGTTAACGACTACGCGAGAATCGTTACAGCACTTCATTAATACCAACAGTAGTAACCTGTCTGCAATTCAACATTCAGCCGAAAAAATGTCATCTGCAGCACAAGAGATGGGTAATTCCGCAGGTGATTTGCAACAGGTTATCGGCGATTTCCGTATGGGCATTACCGAGATGTTAGGCACGGTCAAAACCGACCTTGGTTCCACCATCTCCCAAATGGGCAAAAGTTTTAGCCAGAATATGGAATCGATATCCACCAGTATGGCAAATGCAACAGATGGTATTTCCAGTGCAGTTACCGACCTTTCTCAAAACGTTGGCTCCACAATGAGTGAAGTTCGAACTTCCATTGATCAGTCGATGAAAACTCAGCGTGATGCGCAGCGTGAATTTATGATCACCAGTGAAACTTTAAATGAAAAAGTGATCGCTATGACAAAACTGGTTGATGATTTGCGTGAGCAAATAGTTAACGCGCTAACAGCGGTATCTAGCAGCAATCGGCAAGTAGCAAGCCTGAACAACCGTTATGCGGAGATGACGACATCAGGCGAAAGAAATGCAGATGCGATTGAAACGCTGGTGAATCAACTAAAGCTCATGCAGAAAGAGAGCCCTCTTCAGCCGGGGATGGACAGGGTTACTGCTGGTATCAGTAAAATGGTGCATAGCATCGAATCATTACGTGATGAAATGCTGAGTCATACTGATGCCTCTGCTGCACTTACTTCGCTCGATGAAAGATTGATCTGTTCTTTGGAAGAGCTGGGGGGGATTCGTAAAATGCTGTCACCACCAGAACGGAACCTATTGGTTCAGCAAATTGAAAAAAGCCTGACGCCACTTGCCATTACATTGCAACATATCGACCAAACGTTATCGACCATGAACATTGTTAATGATGCAGTCTGAGGTACTCACTCATGAAAGATAAACCTAATGAGTGGGTCTCAATCTCCGACCTGATGTCAGGAGTAATGGCTGTAGTTATGTTGCTGCTGGTGATGTCTGTACTACAGAAAACATGGTCAGATATTAAGCATAAGCAGGAAATGGAACAGGGAATCAATGCCCAGCGAGCCCGGGTAGAGGAAATGTTGAGAAGTATTAAAACTACGCTTGATGGAACGGCAAATGAAGGCTTAGTTGCGCTGGATGTCAACTCGCAAAAAATTACGTTGCGTGATGGTGTTTTCAACCGCGGCAGCGCCTGCATTGCAACTCAGGCAAGCCAAGCATTAGCGACGATTGAAACACAGGTTGTCAGATTTCTTACCGAATTTAGAAGCGGACAAGTTTATATTGAAGGGTATACGGATAATATTCCTGTTACCCGTCCGGTGACAAACTTTGAAGTTTTCTGCACCGTCTATGACGATAATTTTACCTTATCGGCAGCGCGTGCAAGAGAGGCGCGTAAATTTATCGTTGGCGATCTTGCTGCGGCTTTTTCTCGTCGGGTGATTGTTGCCGGATATGGTGACTCGCAGCCAATTCCCGGTGTTGCACCGGAAGATGCACGTCAGCGTCGCATTGAAGTTCGGTTCGTGTTGCCAGAAAAATAGTATTACTTAGCGTAATATTAATCGGAGTGTCTACGTGCGCAAGGCCAGAGCCTGTGCCGCCTTCAATGTATTGCCATTTATCAAAGGTGATCGCTCAGGCGGTCACCGAAATAAAGAAGAAAGTCCCCTATAACCCTCCGCCAGTATCTTGGTGGCATCACCATTTTTTGATGCCACAGAGAACGACAGCCACACTATGTTCTTACCAGGTAGCCTTGTCCAGATAAGTGCTACTTCCGCCCAAACAAGTTCACAACATTGTTTTCCTGCTGCCGTTGATAATTGTTAACTCGGTCTTCCCAGGCCTCAAGTGCCCTGCGCTTTTCAGTCAGGTAATCATAACGGTCATAATGCTTAGAGCTGACATCCTGCAATGCATGGTTTTGAATACGGTCACGTAACTCTTTCGAGATACCGATTTCACCCATCAACGTTTTGCAGGTCCGCCGTAAATCCCTCGCAACAAACACTGGGTTGTCAGAAAAATGCTCGCGATAATAGATGATTGCCTGCGCAAAGCTGTCAGTTCGTAGATGCTTACCCGCATCCAGTCGCTGCGGGAAGATATACGGGCTATCATTAACGTTCTCGCTCTTCAGCCTTTCCAGAATTTCTATAGCTGAATCCGTTAATGGCACCAAATGGTCGCGCTTGTTCTTTGATACATCAGCGACGATCAACAGCGTTTTCTCTTCCCAGTTCACGGCATCCCACCGACTGGAAGCCAGTTCATGCGGGCGCTGACCACCAGCGTAAACACATAAATTAAGCAGCAAGCTCACCGTGCTGCCGACGCTTGGCGTTTTGGGAAAATCACCCATCAGCTGTTGCAGCTCATTCAACTTCAGCCAGTTGGTCCCCGCTTTCTCTGCAGCCGACTGCTTAGGGATGACGCCCACCGGGTTCATCTCAAGTCCAAACATCACGTTCTGCTGGTGGTTGGCCGGATCGTTGTCCGCTTTGAGCCCGTAGTTGAACGCCGCCATCAGATAAGAGCGCACACGGTTCGCTTCAACGCTCGCCCCGCGCTGAATGATGGCAGACAAAATCTGTTTGATATGTAGCGGTGTGACTTCGTTAGCTTTCGTATCCTTGGCGATGAAGGAATAGGTTTCCTTTTCCAGACGGTACAGCACCTGCTGCCATGTCCGCTTTCCATCTTCCCGCATTTTGTTGGTGTAGCCCTGAATAAGCTGCTCTATGCTGCCCTTTAGCTGTTCGGCACGCTTTTGCTTTTCCAGTGCGATTTCCTGTTCAGCCTTTTCGACCTTAGGGTTCTTCCCTTCCTTCAGCGTACCGGCATAACCTTTCGCAAGCTGACGAGCCTGAGCTAATGACATTTCAGGGTAACGACCCAACTGAATAAAGTGGCGCTTAGCATCCCAGTAGTAGCGATAGTAGAAAACCCGCTGCCCAGATGGCTCAACTTTAACCCCCAGACGCCCTGCTCCACGCTCACCACTCTTATCCCATACCTGATAAGCCGAGTCGCGAGCTTTTAGGCCGCGCACCATTGAGTCCGTTAAATTGTCTGCCAAAAGAGAGTCCTTACGAGAAATGTTTTACTATCGTTTCTGGGTGATGTAGCAGGTGACGTAAGGATGATACTGAAAGCAAATACCCGGAACAACATGAAACGAAGGAGAAACCATAACTCACTGTTTTATATTACTTAACAGACAGACACAATTAAAGATGGAAAATGATGAAACAAACTATTCATATGACTCATAATCGCTTGGTCGCTGGTTCAAACCCAGCAGGGGCCACCAAATTTAGTGATAAAAAAACATATACCTAAGCCGCTCGTTGAAGCGGCTTTTTTGTTACTGGCTTTTCGAGTGGCGGCAAAGTGGCGATGCATTTTCACTGCCATGGGAAATCCTCAACTGATTATCCTGAGCAGCCCGAATCAAGACCGTGAATTGCAGAGCCTTCT
>DATERH010000273.1:0-7697 GCA_035271785.1 Buttiauxella sp. | reverse complement strand
CGGCAGTAGGATCTCAAGCGTTCCGTCATTGATCTCATCGATCACCCACATCAACGGGACATAAGCGATCCCGGCTCCCACTTTTAGCCAGCGGCTTAATGTCATGGGATCGTTGGTAACAAACCGTCCTTGCGGGATCATCCGCGTAGTGAGCCCTTCAGGTGCTATCAACTCGAATTCATTGTGCGGACGAATGCTGTATTCCAGCCATGAATGACTGGCAAGATCGGCTGGTTTTTCCGGCGTACCATTTTGTTGCAGATAACTTTTAGCGGCGCAAATCACCATCGGCATCGAACCCAGTCGCGTTGAGAATAGGCTGGAATCCTGCAAAGCACCTACCCGAATCACCACATCCAGACCATCAGCAATCAGATCGGGCGCGGGAATACCTGTCACCAGGTTAACCGTCAACTCTGGGTACTCTTTGAGCATATCGGCGGTCATGGACGCGAGGACATTTTGTGCCATCGTTGAAGAACTACCGATACGCAGAGTGCCGATTGGGGTGTTGTTAAATGCGTAGAGTTGCTCATGCACCTCTTGTGCTTCATGCAACATCTTACGGCAACCCAGGTAGTAGATTTTACCGGCTTCCGTTAGCCCAATGCTGCGCGTGCTGCGGTTTAAAAGCTTAACTTGCAACTCGTCTTCGAGCTTGGAAACGGTTTGACTGATGGATGAAACGCTCATTTCCAACTGCCTGGCCGTGGCGGTAAAAGAGCCAAGCTCGACAACTTTGGCAAAAACCCACATGCGCTTAAGTCTATCCATTGTTAACTCTGGCTTAAAAGTGATTTAGATCACAGATTATAGATAACTGGCTAACAATTACGTTAATATATTATAACTAACACAACCCGTATCACTTGTTAGCACAGCGTTCCTGGCTGTGACAGGGCTTGTGTATTCTGCATTTTCTGCAAGGTTAACATGAGTTTATTTCCCGTTATCGTGATATTCGGTCTTTCTTTTCCGCCGATATTTTTCGAGCTAATTCTTTCGCTGGCGTTGTTCTGGGTGGTTCGCCGTCTGCTGACTCCGACGGGGATTTATGATTTTGTCTGGCATCCAGCATTATTTAATACAGCACTTTATTGCTGCCTGTTTTATCTAATCTCACGCCTGTTTGTTTGAGGTTGATGTGAAAGCACTTACAACAAAAATGACTCGCACTGCCATCACACTGATTTTGGTGCTGCTGGCCTTCATCGCTATCTTCCGCGCCTGGGTGTTTTATACCGAATCCCCATGGACGCGTGATGCTCGCTTTACCGCTGATGTTGTCGCCATTGCGCCGGACGTATCGGGTTTAATCACCGACGTGAAAGTCCATGACAACCAACTGGTGAAGAAGGATCAGGTTTTATTCACCATCGACCAACCGCGTTATCAAAAAGCGCTGGAGCAGGCTGACGCGGACGTTGCTTATTACCAGGCTTTAGCCGGAGAAAAACGTCGAGAAGCCGGACGCCGCAATTCGTTGGGTTCTCAGGCGATGTCACGGGAAGAAATTGAACAATCCAACAACGTGCTTCAGACCGTCCTGCATCAGTTAGCGAAATCTGAAGCAACGCGTGATTTGGCCGAGTTAGATCTACAACGCACCACTGTTCGTGCGCCCGCGGAAGGTTGGGTGACGAACCTAAATGTCTACACTGGCGAGTTTATTACCCGCGGCTCCACGGCGGTGGCGCTGGTTAAACGCGGTACTTTTTACATTTTGGCCTACATGGAAGAAACCAAGCTTGACGGTATTCGCCCAGGCTATCGCGTACAAATCACACCGCTTGGCAGCAACCGCGTACTGCGCGGGACGGTAGACAGCATTTCTGCCGGCGTCACCAATGCCAGCAGTACCAAAGATAGCAAAGGTATGGCGACAGTTGACTCCAATCTGGAATGGGTACGTTTGGCACAGCGAGTGCCAGTAAGAATTCGTCTTGATGAGCAACAAGCTAACCTATTCCCCGCCGGGACCACGGCCACAGTCGTCGTCACTGGTGAAAAAGACCGGGATATTAACCATGACTCGGTATTCATTAAATTTATGCATCGGTTGCGTGAGTTTGGCTAATCGCCTGGTCCATCAGGCTCTAAGCGTAGGTTGATATGTATTTTATCTCGCGACTCCATTTACGCTTTGCCTTCAAGCTGGCTTTCGCCATTGTGTTGGCGGTGTTTGTTGGGTTCCAGTTTCAACTGGAAACCCCGCGTTGGGCGGTACTGACAGCAGCACTAGTTGCCGCTGGCCCAGCGTTTGCGGCAGGGGGTGAACCCTATTCGGGTGCGATTCGTTATCGCGGGATGCTGCGTATCATCGGGACGTTTATCGGCTGTTTTGCCGCACTGTTTATTATCACCTCGATGATTCGCGCACCTGTCGTGATGCTACTGGTGTGCTGTATTTGGGCCGGTTTTTGTACCTGGATCTCTTCACTGGTTAAAGTCGAAAACTCTTATGCCTGGGGGCTTTCTGGCTACACTGCGTTAATCATTGTTATCACCATTCAAGCCAATCCACTTGTCGCCCCTCAATTTGCCGTTGAGCGGTGTAGTGAGATTGTGATTGGTATTGTTTGTGCGATTTTTGCTGACTTAATTTTCTCCCCTCGTTCCATTAAGCAAGAAATTGACCGCGAACTGGATAATCTGCTGGTGGATCACTATCGGCTGATGCAGCTATGTATCGCGCATGGTGATAAAGAACATGTTGATAAAGCGTGGAATGGTCTGGTGCGCCGTACTACCGCATTGGAAGGAATGCGCGGGAATCTCAAACTTGAGTCTTCACGCTGGAGTCGTGCTAACCGCCGGCTGAAAGCTATCAACACGCTTTCGCTGACGCTCATCACCCAAGCATGTGAAACATTCCTGATTCAAAATACGCGCCCGGAATATATGACCGCGGAATTCCGCATGTTGTTTGAGATGCCTGTAGAAACCGCGGCTGACGTTCACAAGCAGGTGAAAGCGCTCCGCAGAGCCATTTCTTATACTGGTGATAAAAATACGCCAGCCACTGTAAGCAGTTGGGTTGGCGCGATCAGCCGCTATCTATTGCTAAAACATGGAGTCATCAGTAACACGCGTATTAGCTCGGTGGAAGAGGATGTTTTAACCCAAGAAGTGGTTATCAAAGTGCAGTCTGCGGAAGGGCATCACGCGATGATTAACTTCTGGCGTACTACGATTTCCTGCGTGCTCGGCTGCTTGTTTTGGTTATGGACGGGGTGGACATCCGGCAGTGGCGCGATGGTCATGATTGCCGTCGTGACGTCGCTGGCAATGCGTTTACCCAATCCACGCATGGTCTCACTCGACTTTTTATACGGCATGTTAGTCGCGCTCCCATTAGGGGCTTTCTACTTCTTAGTGATCCTGCCTTCGACTCAGCAAAGCATGTTGTTACTGTGCATTAGCCTTGCGTTACTGGGCTTCTTCATGGGTATTGAAGTGCAGAAGCGACGACTTGGTTCGATGGGGGCACTGGCCGGAACAATCAACGTGATTGTATTGGATAACCCGATGACGTTTCATTTCAGCTCGTTTTTGGACAGTGCACTGGGACAAATAGTGGGCTGTTTCCTGGCCATGATGGTTATCTTACTTATCCGGGATAATTCCAAGGAACGCACGGGACGCACTTTGTTGAACCAGTTTGTTTCCGCGGCAGTTTCCGCGCTGACAACCAATAAAACACGCCGCAAAGAGAATCATCTACCGGCTCTTTATCAGCAACTTTTCTTACTGCTCAATACGTTTCCAGGAGATATCGATCGCTATCGTCTGGCGCTGATATTGATTATTGCCCACCAGCGATTGCGGGATGCACCGATACCGGTGAATGATGATCTTTCCGCGTTTCATCGCCAGTTGAGAAACACCGCAGATAAGCTTACATCGGCCTCGAGTGACGATAAAAAACAGCGTTACTTTAAGCAGTTATTGAACGAGCTTGATATTTACCAGGAGAAATTGCGTATCTGGGAGGCACCGTTACAAGTCACCGAACCGGTGAAACGACTCGCGGATGTGTTGCATAAATACCAGCATGCCCTGATAAATGCCTGACCCGAGCCGACGTCTACGTCGGCTTTTTTGTATCTATACTTATACCCGTCATCCTTCAAGTTGCAGATGCGTTGGCGGCGTTCACTCACCCGAATCACTTACCAGAGTAAGCTCATCGGGAGTCACTCGCCTGCAACTCGAATTATCTTGGGTATTTGGATGCGCAATTCATAACGGGAGAAAATTATGACAAATCAGGCACTCCAGGATAGTGAGTTATTTAACACCGGTTATCTGGTCAATGGTGAATGGCACAAGCTGAATGAAACCTTCGACGTTCTCAATCCAGCCACGGGTGAGGTTGTCGCTAAAGTCGCAAAAGCAGGTAAAAAGGAAACCGAAGACGCTATCGCTGCTGCCGCTAAAGCTTTTCCTGCATGGCGTGCAAAAACCGCCAAAGAGCGTTCAACGATTCTCTATCGCTGGTTCCAGTTAATTATTGAGAACAAAGCCTGGCTCGGGCGCTTAATGACCACCGAACAAGGCAAGCCGCTGAAAGAAGCGGAAGGTGAAGTCGAGTACGCCGCAAGTTTCATCCAGTGGTTCGCCGAACAGGCCAAACGAGCAAATGGCGAAATCATCCCTCCAGCCAAACCTGGCTCACGCATTCTGGCAACCCGGGAACCCATCGGTGTTGTCGCGGCAATTACTCCGTGGAATTTCCCAATGGCGATGCTGACGCGCAAACTCGGTCCGGCTCTCGCTGCGGGTTGTACTGGCGTAATTAAACCGGCTAACAATACACCGCTATCAGCCTTTGCCTTGCTGGCGTTGGCAAAAAAAGCTGGTGTACCCGATGGCGTGCTCAATGCCGTAGCGGGTAATACGCAAGAAATCAGCGATGCGATTATGGCGAGCCACGCGGTGCGTAAAATTTCATTCACCGGTTCCACCGCCGTGGGAAAAACGCTGGTGCGTAACGCTGCGGAAACCATGAAAAAAGTGTCGATGGAATTAGGCGGTAATGCGCCGTATATCGTATTTGAAGATGCTGACATCGACGAAGCCGTGAAAGGCGCGATTGCGAACAAATTTCGCAATGCAGGCCAGGTTTGTGTCAGCGTGAACCGCTTCTTCATTCAGGAGAAAGTTTACGACCAGTTCGTCAATAAACTGGCGGAAGCCGTTAACGCTCTGAAGGTAGGTAACGGCCTGGAAGAAGGCGTTGTGGTTGGGCCATTAATTGAAAAATCTGCCGTAGATAAAGTCCGTGAGCATATCGAAGATGCACAAGCGAAAGGAGGCAAAGTGCTGGTGGGGGGTAAGAGTCATGCGTTGGGTGGAAACTTCTGGCAGCCAACAGTGATTGTCGAAGCCAGTGACGACATGAAACTGGCACAGGAAGAAACCTTTGGCCCTTTAGCAGCTTGTTTTAGTTTCAAAACGGAAGAGGAAGTCATTGAACGGGCGAATAACACGCCATTTGGTTTGGCTGCGTACTTCTATACTCAGAATCTGGCGCGCGTGTTCCGCGTCTCCCAGGCTCTTGAGAGCGGGATGATTGGGATTAACGAATGTGCGGTATCGACTGAATTGGGGCCGTTTGGCGGCGTGAAAGAATCTGGACTGGGACGGGAAGGATCAGTATTGGGCCTGGATGAGTTTCTGGAAGTCAAAACCCTGCATATTGGTGGGCTCTAGAAGCTCCGAAGATAAAGTTGTTCTGGTAAGGTGGCAAGCAATGAAAAAATACACCTTTGATTTTAGTCAGATAGAAGACCAACCGGGATTCTATTGTCACTTTATCCAGGCTTTTCGACTTGAGAAAAAACAGGTTCACGATCTCGATAGTTTATGGGATGTGGTCATAGGGGGGATTTTACCGCTCCCGGTGGAGATTGAGTTTATTCATCTGCCAGAGATGCAAAGGCGGCGTTACGGTGCGTTGATTTTGCTTTTTGACGAAGCAGAAGAGGAACTGGAAGGGCAATTGCGTTTTAACGTACGTGGCTAACTACGATGTTAAGGCATAAAAAAGCCCCCGGGACTGGGGGCAAAGCCGTCAGACTTGACGACGAGGGTTTATTTATACAGTTCAGCGGTGGCGTGCCATGTATCGCCAGAGCGGGCTTCGATAACACGATAAGCTGAGGCACCTTCTTTAGTCGCTTTCTGTGATAATTCCTGACGCATATCCATTGGTGCACTACCAATCTGGCTAACTGCAATGGTGCCCATAGATTGCAGGTTCTGTGCTTGAGCGCTGTCTATCTGATGTGCGGCTGCGTTAGCGCCGAAAGAGATAACGGAAAAAAGGCTCAGTGCTGCGATAGTTAGTTTGGTTTTCATCATCTATTACTCCTGAATTGTTTAGATCAACGACCGGAAGGGCTTAACTGCATTTATTGTTCTTGGGGCCGTCGTTTTAGATAACTGTTTTATTGCTTCTGCTTATGACCGTTGGACTGTTACTTGTACAGTTCAGCTGTTGCATGCCATTGGCCGCCTGTACGGGCTTCAATGATGCGGTAAGAAGAAGCACCTTTCTGTTCAGCTTTTTCATTCAGCATTTGGTGCATATCCATTGGCGTACTGCCTACCTGGCTTACAGAAACGGAACCCATCGCTTCGCGGTTTTGTGCCTGGTCGGCATTAATTGATGTTGCAGCAAAAGCGCCAAACGACAGCATCGAGAGCAGGCTTGCGGTAACAAAAGTTGATTTCATGTTCATAATATTCACCTCGTCGTATTCTTTTATTATGGTCTGTGTTTCGTGATCCTCATCACAAAATAAAGTATACACTAATAACCTATAAAATTAATACCACGCTAATTATTTATTATGCATCTTTTTGATAATTGGAACATTTAATATTACTTAAAGTTATTAAAATGAGTCTTATATTGCTGTTTTTTTGTTAAAAATAAGTAAAAACAACGAGATATCGTAATTTGACTTTTTGTGCGCTTTATCACATATCTGGCTGATGAGAGGGGGGTTAGGTCTGGGGAACGTGTTTGGAATGTTAATTACTGATGAGTCAGGGTAACGGAAGGATGGTTATGAGGGTTTTGTCCCCGCTGTTTAATGACAACGGGAACGCGGTAGCAATGCTTACAGCTCTTGCTCGAACAGCACCAGAATCGCTTCATACAATTCTTTTACAGTGAAGTCTTTCGCTGGGGTAGTAAAGATGGTGTCATCCCCGGCAATAGTGCCCAAAATACCTTCTGCTTTACCTAAAGAATCGAGTAAACGCGCAATTAATTGTGCCGCACCAGGGCTTGTGTGGATAACAACCACTGCATCGTTGTAATCAATATCCAGTACCAGATTTTTCAGCGGGCTTGAGGTTGTTGGTACGCCAAGTTCGGCTGGCAAGCAGTACACCATCTCCATTTTGGCATTGCGAGTACGCACCGCACCAAACTTGGTCAGCATACGAGAGACTTTGGACTGGTTGATGTTTTCGAAGCCGTCATTTTGCAAAGCATGAACAATCTCACCCTGAGAACTGAATTTCTCTTCTTTCAATAATGCTTTGAATGCTTTGACTAATTCTTCTTGTTTTGAGGAAATACGCATATGTCACCCATATTCAGGTCAACGAAGATAACATTACTATGCATTTAAATGAATTTTTATGCAAATGATTGGCTGGGTGAAAGCCTGAAATAATGT
>DATERH010000272.1:0-5595 GCA_035271785.1 Buttiauxella sp. | reverse complement strand
GATTCGTTCCCTTGCCGCCTGGTTGCACTTTGAATTATTTAGAGTTTCTCAAAATAGCCCCAATTGCCCTGTCATTAGTGTAGCAAAGTCATCCTCAAGGAAAGGTAAAATTCCTTCGGCGACCGGTTGGAGCTGGCGTGTCAGGTAGTGATCGTAATCCAGTGGTGACTCCTGATAATCCACCGGCTCTGGCCCGTTAGTGGTGATCACATACTTGATCGTTCCGCGGTTCTGGTACTGTGGCGCGCGACCAAGTCGTTGATTATGTTCATCAGCCAGGCGTGCAGCACGCACATGCGGCGGCACGTTTTTCTGATATTCACTGAGCGGGCGGCGCAGCCGTTTACGATAAATCAGCTGATTATCCAGCTCGCCCGCCATCAGGCTGGCGATAGTTTCGCGAATGTAATCCTGATACGGCTCGTTGCGGAACACGCGCAAATAAAGTGTTTTCTGGAACTCCTGAGCCAGCGGCGTCCAGTCCGTGCGCACGGTTTCCAGCCCTTTAAACACCATGCGTTGCTTATCATTTTCCTGAATCATTCCCGCATAGCGTTTTTTGGAACCTTCAATGGTGCCGCGAATTGTCGGCATCAGGAAACGACAAAAATGGGATTCATATTCTAACTCAAGCTTGCTATCCAGCTGTTGTGTCTCTTGCAGATGCGCTTTCCACCAGGTGTTCACGTGTTCGACTAACTGTTTCCCGATGCGCGCCGCATCATCTTCGGAATGCGCCTTTTTAAGCCAGACAAAAGTAGAATCCGTATCGCCATAAATAACGTCATAGCCCTGAGATTCAATCAACGCTTTGGTTTGCAACATGATTTGATGCCCACGCATGGTTATCGACGAAGCAAGGCGCGGATCAAAGAAGCGACAGGCGCTGGTGCCGAGCACGCCATAAAAGGCATTCATGATAATTTTCAGCGCTTGCGATAACGGCTTATTGCCGTGACGTTTTGCCTCGTCACGGCCAGACCATATCTGCCCGACGATTTCTGGCAGACAATGTGTCGTTCTGGAGAAATGTGCACCAAGAAAACCGTCAACGGAATGCTCAGGTTCTGGGTGCGCCATACCCTCTACAAGGCCAACCGGGTCGATAAGAAAAGTGCGGATAATCGACGGATAAAGGCTTTTGTAATCAAGCACCAACACCGAGTCATAAAGCCCCGGACGCGAATCCATCACGTATCCGCCGGGGCTGGCCTGCGGCGGCACTTCGCCGAGGTTCGGTGCCACATAGCCGGCGCGGTGCATACGCGGAATATAAAGATGACCAAACGCGGCAACCGATCCACCGTGTCTGTCGAGCGGCAAACCATTTACCGACGCCCGTTCTAGCAGGAATGGCATCAGCTCGGTTTTATGGAAAATCCTCGTTACCAGCTCGCAGTCTTTCAGATTGTATTTCGCGAGTGCGGGTTTATCTTCGGCGAAACGTCGATCAATTTCGTCCATCCGTTGCCACGGATTATCAATGGCTTTACCTTCACCAAGCAGTTCCTGCGACACGGTTTCCAGGGAAAATGACGAGAAATTCCAGAACGCCGAACGCAGCGCTTCGATGCCGTCAATAATCACGCGGCCTGCAGCCTGCGCGAAGAAAACGCCCTGTTTAAAACCGTGCTCGCGCCATTCCAGCAAACTATTTTCACGCCCAAGACGCAGCGGCACCTGATAGCGTTCGGCCATTTTTTGCAGCACTCTGAGGTCGAATTGCACCACGTTCCAGCCAATCAGCACATCGGGATCGTGTTCGGCAAACCACTGGTTAAGTTTTTCGATAAGCAACGGGCGGCTGGCAACATATTCCAGCGTAAAATCCAGCCCGCTGGCGTCGCCATTTTCCGGGCCAAGCATATAAACGATGCGCTGCCCGCAGCCTTCGAGGCCGATGCAATACAGTTCGCCATGGCGAGTGGTTTCGATATCCAGCGACACCCATTTTAACGTCGGGCGGTAATCCGGTGCGGGTTTGAGCTTCGTTTCAACCACCAGATTATTTTGCCGATCGCCACTAAACCACACCGGGGCGGTAATAAAACGCTCCATCAAAAAGCGTTCCGGCGGGCGAATATCGGCTTCGTAAACCTTAACACCGCCATCGCGCAGCAACTTTTCAATACGCATAAGTTGGCGATGCTGGCGGCAATAAAGGCCGCAAACGGGCTGGCGATGGAAATCTTTGAGAGGCAGCGGTGTAAACCGATAATGGCTTTCGTTCATGAGCAAACGTGCCGCTTCGGACTGTTGCGACTGTGGAATAAATGCGACCGACTCCTGGCGAGGCAGACGCACCTTCACCGGGCCATCGTCCGTTGCCAGCCAAAACTCAACTTCAGTACCGAGTGGAGTATCTCGCCAGTGACGCGTTAGCAAAAAACCCTGCCGAGCTTGTGACACGCTGCATTCTCATAAAACAAAAGTGGTCTGATTATAGACCACTTCAGGTTTTTTTACTGCTTTTATGTACAGTGTTTACTGCCCTTGTGTCTTAATTACATAGGATTCAAAACAGACCTGAAATCAACCAAAGGCTGTAGTAGTAACTCTCTCGGAGTAAAAAATAACTACGTGATGTGAAGCTGCGGTAACGGGTTGTTGGCGTTGGAGATGAATAAGCAGTGATATCCATTTTTTCGGCCATGCTTATTAATCGCTTCATATGTAAAGGGTCGCTCACTAATAACGCATTTTTTAAATTGTGCGAAATCATAAGCTCTTTCGCATAGCGTAGATTTTCTCGTGTAACCGTAGATTTTTCTTCAATCAGTATGTGGCTGACCGGTATTCCCTGCTTAAGCAAATAATTTCGGGCAATTGCTGCATCGGAAAACGTTTGTTCAGGACTGTAGCCTCCGGTCAAAATAATTGTGTTAGTTATTTCCTGGCGATACAGATTTGCGGCGTGATCAAGGCGTGCCTGAAAGACGGGTGACGGCTCGTTTCCTTTTACGCTGGCACCTGCAACGATGGCGCAATCAGCGCGTTGCGTTTCATCTTTGAGGCTAAATTGATAAATAGAAGAAGCGGAAATAGAATTACCAATAATTAATGTGAATACCGCTGAAAATATTATCTTTGTCTTTTTCGAAGTCTTCATTTTGATTTGGCGAGAGAAATATTGTGCGCAGTATATATCTCAAGCATGAATGTAATTGTGATGTACGATTGAGAAAACCAACGACAGGTTTGAACCTGTCATTGGATTTTTACTGCCCGTAATACGCTTTCGCACCATGCTTACGCAAATAATGTTTATCCAGCAGGGTTTGCTGCATATCGGGTAATTCAGGGGAAAGCTGGCGACAGAATATGCCCATATAGGCCACTTCTTCCAGCACGATGGCGTTATGCACGGCATCGACCGGATCTTTGCCCCATGCGAATGGCCCGTGGGAGTGCACCAGCACGCCAGGCATTTGTGCGGCGTCGATTCCACGCTCAGCAAACGTTTTCACGATAACTTCGCCGGTTTGCCATTCGTAATCGCCGTTGATCTCTTCATCGGTCATTTTGCGGGTGCAAGGGATGGTGCCGTAGAAGTAATCCGCGTGAGTGGTTCCGGTTGCCGGGATTGATTTCCCTGCCTGTGCCCAGATAGTTGCATGGCGCGAGTGGGTGTGGACGATGCCGCCGATATGTGGGAATTGCAGATATAACAGGCGGTGCGTTGGGGTATCGGATGACGGTTTTTTATTACCTTCCACTACTTCGCCGGTTTCCAGACTCACCACGACCATATCTTCGGCTGTCATGATGCTGTAATCGACACCGGAGGGTTTGATAACCAGCACACCGCGCTCACGATCCACCGCGCTAACATTACCCCAGGTCAACGTCACCAGATTATGTTTTGGCAGCGCGAGGTTGGCTTCGAGTACCTGGCGTTTGAGTTCTTCTAACATATTTAAGTCCTGGATTGAGTCGCTAACGCCTTAAACATCAAGTTAAGGTCGGATGTTGCTCACACTAGTCCGACCTACGAAAGCTCTTGCAGCCGTTGTAGGGTGGATAAACGCAAGCACCATCCACCCGTCTTCTTACTAACGTTTGAAGCTGTAATAAACCTCGTTCCAGCGCAGAGAATCTTTAAACGCCGGCAAGCGAGTGTCGTTATCAATTACCGTCAACTCAACGCCGTGTAGTTCACTGAACAGGCGCATATCGTCAAGGTTCAGGGACTGGCTGAACACCGTGTGGTGCGCGCCGCCCGCCAGAATCCAAGCCTCAGAAGCGGTTGGCAGATCCGGCTGGGCTTTCCACAGCGCGTTGGCGACAGGGAGTTTAGGCAACTGATGTGGGGCTTCTACGGTATCGACGCAGTTCACCAGCAGGCGGAAACGATCGCCCAGATCGATAAGGCTGGCGTTAAGTGCCGGGCCGGTTTTGGTTGAGAAGATCAAGCGTGCAGGATCGTCTTTGCCGCCGATCCCCAGGTGCTGCACGTCCAGAATCGGTTTTTCAGCCGTGGCGATCGACGGGCAAACTTCCAGCATGTGGGAGCCGAGCACCATGTCGTTGCCGTTCTCGAAGTGATAGGTGTAGTCCTCCATAAAGGAGGTGCCGCCCGCAAGGCCAGTTGACATCACTTTCATGATGCGAAGCAGAGCGGCGGTTTTCCAGTCGCCTTCGCCCGCAAAGCCGTAGCCTTGCTGCATCAGACGTTGCACTGCAAGACCTGGAAGCTGTTTCAGACCGTGCAGGTCTTCAAATGTAGTCGTAAAGGCACTGAATCCACCTTGCTCCAGGAACTGCTTCATCCCCAGTTCGATACGTGCAGCATCAATCACGTTCTGGCGTTTGTCGCCGTTGATTTGTGTGGCGGCTGTCAGGCGATAGCTGCTTTCATATTCGTCGATCAGTGCATTCACGTCGCCGTCACTGACGGCATTAACCACTTGTACCAGGTCGCCCACAGCGTAAGTGTTCACGGCAAAACCAAATTTCATCTGTGCTGCGACTTTATCGCCGTCAGTCACCGCAACTTCACGCATGTTGTCGCCGAAGCGAACCACTTTGAGTTGACGAGTATCTTGCTTAGAAACCGCCTGGCGCATCCAGGAACCAATGCGTTGATGCGCTTGCGGATCCTGCCAGTGGCCGGTCACCACAGTGTGCTGTTGACGCATACGTGCGCCGATGAAACCAAATTCACGGCCGCCGTGAGCGGTCTGGTTCAGGTTCATAAAGTCCATATCAATGCTGCCCCATGGGATTTGCGCATTGAACTGGGTGTGGAATTGCAGCAGTGGCTTGGTGAGAATGCTCAGGCCGTTGATCCACATTTTTGCAGGTGAGAAGGTATGGAGCCACACCACCATACCCGCACATTTATCGTTGTAACTGGCATCACGGCAAATAGCGGTGATTTCATCAGGCGTCGTACCCAAAGGTTTCAGCACCATTTTGCATGGCAGTTTGGCTTCAATATTGAGCGCATTGACGACCTGCTCGGCGTGCTGATTGACCTGACGCAGTGTTTCCGCACCGTAGAGATGCTGGCTGCCAATTACAAACCACACTTCATATTGTTCAAAAATGTTCATCGTCATGTCCTTAATGGGTCACGGTGGCCTGGGCTGCAGA
>DATERH010000271.1:0-11100 GCA_035271785.1 Buttiauxella sp. | reverse complement strand
GGCTCGTGCTGCAGGTAAACCTTATCCTCAGTTGTTCGAAGAACAAATCACCCGCCCATTGGGTATGAAGGACACCACATTTACCCCTTCACCGGACCAATGCAAGCGCCTGATGGTGGCAGAAAAAGGTGCCAGCCCTTGTGATAATTCACTTGCGGCAATTGGTAGTGGTGGCGTTTATTCAACTCCTGACGACATGATGCGCTGGATGCAGCAGTTCTTGAGTTCTGATTTCCATCGTCGTAATACCCAAGCCGACAGAATGCAGACGCTCATCTATCAACGTGCGCAACTCACTAAAGTCATTGGTATGGATGTTCCTGGAAAAGCTGATGCTTTAGGACTGGGTTGGGTTTATATGGCACCGAAGAATGGTCGACCTGGTATTGTGCAAAAAACAGGGGGAGGCGGTGGATTCATTACGTATATGGCGATGGTTCCCCAAAGTAATGTCGGAGTCTTTGTCGTTGTTACTCGCTCGCCATTAACTCGTTTTGTGAATATGAGTGACGGTGTAAACGATTTAGTAACAGAACTAAGTGGGTTTACCTCTCAATCCAGCCCTGCATCTTGATAATAAAGCAGGTCGATATGTAGACCTGCTTTTCTCAATAACTGACGGGTAGATGATTTATCGAAATCAGCTTACCTTTATCCATCTCGATGTAATTGCCTTTACGTAGAGCAGACAATACTTCAGCAATCACTGAACGGGAAATTTTAGTTCTTTTTTGCACGAAATTAATAACACCAGTACGCGCACGTAAATCATAACTCCATGAGTTCATCGTGAGTAATGTGGTCCGAATCTGAGAATAAGTTGTCGTACCAACAAAACGAGAGTCACGCCTTTCAAAGCTACGTATAAGATAGATTGACCAGTGGCACACCTGTTGCCACAGTTTATTTTTTTCAATAACTTCAGATGCAAGGCTTGTGGGAACAGTAAACCCTTGACAATCAGTCTGGGTAACTATGCGATATTTAATTTGAGTCGTATGGAAGATATTTGCCAAACCTAGTAGTGTGGGGGCTGATACGAGCTCCATCACAAGTTGGTCCATTTCCCTGTGTAAGAGAATACTTCCTTCGCTAAAGAACCAGATTAATGGCTCATTATTCTCATTAAACATGCTTAATTCACTGTTTGCTGGCAAAATGAATTTTTCGCCAACCTCCACCAACCTGCTGCGAATAGCTTCGAGCGGGGCTAATGGTTTTCTTAACATAATAGATATTCCTTTATCTAATGATGACCCAATAAAATGCCTGTCTCTACTCGAGACAGGCATTTTTATAATCATCTAATTCACTTTAAGTAGAATATTAAGGGGAGGCAAAACCTTATATTCTGTGAATCGCGTAATTATTTATCTTATCACCAGGTGTACTTAACACCCACGTTTGCTGACCAATCCTGCTCAACATCACCACCACCGAGGTAGTTAGTGTCAGCATAGGCTGCAAAGTTTTTAGTGAAGCTGAACTGAGTACCCAGTCCTACTCGTACCGCAGAACCTTCCACTCCATTGTCAATTTCATCACCATTTACATCAGAACTATTGCCGTTAGAATCGTCGTAGACGTAAGCAAGTTTGAAGTATGGGGTTAGTGCTTGATCGCCATAATCGAAAGTATATCCAGCATCCATACCCAACTCATAACGCATGCTATCATATGATTGGCTACCCACTTTCATATCATTGCTAAGCTGGTAGTTGTCGCCATCCTGGAACAGGCCAGAAATAGAAGCATAAGGAGTCAAGTAACCTTCCTTGCTGAGTTGCAAGTCGTAACCCAGTTTCATGCCAAAGCCCCAGGCATCGGAAGAAGCATCACCACTTACTGCAGCACCGTTGCTCATAGTTGCAGTCAGGTCATTGCTGTAATGGCTATAACTCAGAGTTGAATCCAGGAAGATATTGTTCTGGAAACGAGCAGAAGAGTAGATACGAGCAGATTGGCTGTCTTGATCTACGCTACCGCTGTTATCATTGATATCGCCTTTCGCAAAGCCTGCTGCTGCACCGACAGTCCAGTTAGCGCTATTGCCTTCGATCTGCTTATCCAGACCAACCATGATACCACTTACATCCTGGTCATAGTTCAACACGCCATTGTCGCCAGAGAAACCGCCACCGATATAAGAAACCCAGGCGCCGCCAGTATCACCTTCGGTGTGACGGCCATTTGCCAGGCGAGTTGCCAGCACATCTTGCTCAAGGTTCCAGATATTGGTATTAGCAGAAGGAATGCTTAACGCCATATTAGCGTAATCAGTCAATTCACCCTGCTTCATGACAACAGTATTCCCATTCTGCTCAGCTTGATAGGTGTAGGCACCCAAGTCAGCTTTGTTAGCAGCAGAGAAGGTTGCAGTATTATTCACATCGTTAACATAGATAATTTCTTTATCTTTATAGTTAGCAACGGAACCAGCACCAGTTGAATTGTTGATACGAACTTTGTAGTTACCAGCAGCCGCTGCTGTGCCATCGTTGGTATCATCTACACTAAATTCTTGATCAGCATTGTTACTATTACCGTTACCATTAATGGTCAGATGGCCGTCAGAGTTCATAGCAATTACGCCATAACCATAAGTCGCATCTCGAGTATTAGTGGTATTGGTATGACCATTAATCAAATCTGCATCTAATACATAGTCGCTGCTATTGATGTTAAATACACCACCATTAGTCAACTCCATAGTATCCGTGCTAAACAGGTTAGCATCGAAATCACCCGCACCAATGCTGAATTCACCACCGTTAGAAACGGTAATGGTGTTAGCACGCAGGTAAGTAGTTTCATCAGTCAGATCGACTTTACTGTAGCTATCTACCGTCAGATGATCGGTGCCCACTTCACCACCAGAACTCAGGTTCATCGTTGAACCATTGGTCAGAGTAATAGAGTCGGCAAGCAGGGAACTTTCAGCGACATTAACCTGAGAACCATTATTCACGGTCAGCGTATCAATGTTCGATGCGTTGACGGTATCCCATTCAGAACCGTTGTTCAGCGCAACGTTGAACACGCCGCTCTGGAAGGTTTGATCATTAACGACATTGCCCCAATGATCATTAGTAGAGTTTGGTTCAAGGCTGTTAACCGCAACATCGTAGATGCTTGCAGGGCCAATAGCGTTATAAGTGAATACAGCTGCACCAACCCACTTGCTACCGTTATCCAGGGTAATGTTCAGCTCGTCAACGTTCAGGCTATCGTCAGCCCAACCGCCATTGGTATCAAGAACTCCATCACCGGAAGAATCGTGACCAACTGGATAGAAGTTAGCGTTCCAGGTGCTGTTAAATGCAACATCACCCATCAGGGTAGAATGGTCGAATCTTACATTGTTTTTCATCGCATAATTTGATGCTGAGCTATCAGCAAAAGACAATGCGGTGTCGTTTACACTGCCATCACCGTTATAGTCACTTGGTTCTTCTGAATTGCCATAGAAGCCCTCGTTTTCCAGTGGAGTGTAAGCTCCGGATGTCACCGTAGAGTTAACAACAGAAATGTTGTTGTCCCAAGTACGATATTCATTGGCGTAATCTGTATTGCTCGTGTCTCCTTGAGACAGAGCAATACCGGCAACATGCGAGTTATCACTGATGTTGATATTACTTTCAACATCCAACGTTACAGCTGCACCTAAATAGGCATAATCAGCGGTACGATACTGTTCTGATGCCGATTTACCATCAGCATTCAAATAGCTGTCAGTAAAGTAGAAATACTCGTAATCGTCGTCAATGGTGGAGTTAGCGATATTCAGTGTAAAAGCATCACCGTCAATCCATTTATAATCAACATCTGTACCATTCGTCCAACCATAGCCATCGTGGTCGTAAACTTTTTTAGATGTGATCATTCCGTGAATGACTGAATTGGAAATATTCAGCGTATTAGCATCACCATCCGCATAATCATTATTCAGATAGTAAGTGGAGATAACACCATTGACTACATCATTATTGAAGGTTTGATCATAAGCGCCATCAGCCGCATTGTTATAGATATAACCATCATAAGTAATATAGTTAAGTTTGTCGGTGTTTTCCCAATCACTCCAGCTAAACGCTGCGGTCGCATCATCGTGATAACCGAATGTGTTATAAGTAGTAGCATTTGCCTGAGAAGCAATTGCAAAAGTACAGGCTAATGCTAGTTGCGATACAACGAGTTTCTTTTTCCAAGAGTGCATTTATCATCCCTCCTCAGGGACTAGATCTTATGTTGGTCCATCAATAGTCAATGCAGTATATCTAATACAGGTAGTTGTATTACCGAAAGGATTATGACGCTAAAAAAACAAATCGTTCAATTAATTATTGCGTTCCGTCCGAAATCAAACATTTATATCCAGAGATATTTTACCATCAAATTAAATAACATTAAAAATCATCAACATAATGTCTAAGCCAACTAAACCAATCCAAGAAAAATACATACAAACATCATATCGATTGATTATTTTATAATGTTAAAACAAATCACATAAGATGAGGATATTAAATACGAAATTGATATACAATATAGCAATTGTTTTAATAGAGGATGGATGCATCATTAGGATAGAATAGAGTTATTGTTGTAGTAAAACAATCAATAAAACGATCTAATGGTTCAGAAAAAATACTCAAAACTAGAATCACAGATAACGCACAATATTTATGCTTTCCATATTACTATGCGTTATCTGTATACCTATCAATTATGACCGGATTGTATCGTCACCAAAGCCTATCCATTTATACGTCGTGAGTGCTTCCAGCCCCATTGGGCCACGAGCATGAAGCTTCTGCGTGCTTACCGCCACTTCCGCACCAAGACCAAACTGGCCGCCATCGGTGAAACGCGTTGAAGCATTCACATAGACGGCAGATGAATCGACCTCATTCACAAAACGGTTAGCATTGCGTAACGTACGGGTCAGTATCGCGTCAGAATGTTGTGTGCCATGTTCACGAATATGGTCAATAGCGTCATCAATATCAGCGACAACTTTCACATTCAGATGAAGTGACAACCATTCGTCGTCGTAGTCTTCTGCTTTTACTGGCAATACTTCCGCAGGGCCGTCTTGCAAAAAAGTCATAGACTTGTCGTCAGCATGCAATGTCACGCCAGATTCGGCCATTTGTTGGCTTAGCGAAGACAAGAAGCTCGCAGCAATCCCCTGATGGACTAGCAAAGTTTCTACTGTATTGCAGGTGCTAGGACGCTGAGTTTTAGCGTTAACAATAATTTTCAGTGCCGGATCAAATTCAGCGCTTTCATCCACAAAGATATGGCACACGCCAATCCCACCAGTAATGACTGGAATCGTTGATTGCTCGCGGCAGAGTTTATGTAAACCTGCACCACCACGTGGGATTAACATGTCGACGTAGCTGTCCATTCGCAGCAGTTCATTCACCAGCGCACGATCAGGACTTTCAATCGCCTGAACCGCAGCGGCTGGTAAGCCACATTCCGTCAGCGCTTGTTGAATGACCTTCACCGTTGCTGCATTCGTGCGCCAGGTTTCTTTCCCGCCACGCAAAATCGCTGCATTGCCTGTTTTCAGACACAATGAGGCAACATCAACCGTTACATTAGGACGTGCTTCATAAATCACGCCAATCACACCTAGCGGAACACGGCGACGCTCAAGACGTAACCCGCTGTCCAGTATCCCGCCATCAATAATTTGACCAACAGGATCGGCCAAATTGCATACCTGACGAACATCATTTGCAATACTATTCAGGCGTGAAGGAGTCAGTTGTAAACGATCTAACATCGCTTCGCTAAGGCCATTGACCTTAGCTTCAGCCAGGTCTTTTTCGTTAGCTTCTAAAATAGCCGCAGCCTGAGTTTCCAGATTATCTGCAATACGTTCCAGCACACGGTTTTTTTCGTGGCTTGAGAGCAGTGCCATCTGATAAGAGGCGGCTTTAGCTGCTTTACCCATTTGTTCCAGCATTGCCTGCTCCTTAGTTAACGATCATGTCGTCACGATGAACGGCTACCGGACCATATTCGTAGCCAAGAATTTCACCGATCTGTTGAGAGTGGTGACCAGCGATACGACGCAAAGCGTCGCTATTGTAGCGACAAACCCCATGGGCAATATCACGCCCTTCAAGGCTGCGAATGCGGATAACTTCTCCGCGAGAAAAGTTTCCAGTGACTTTTTTGATGCCCTTTGGCAATAAGGAGCTTCCGCGTTCAAGGATCGCCGCAAGCGCGCCATCATCAACCGTAATTTCCCCTGCAGGAGGGGCGCCAAATATCCAACGCTTACGGTTTTCTAATGGTGATTGTTGAGCATGGAAACGGGTTCCAACTGGCGTACCCGCCATAACATCACCAATCACTCCTGGTTTGCTACCAGCCGCAATCACTACGTCGATCCCTGCACGACAGGCAACATCAGCAGCCTGCAATTTCGTGCCCATACCGCCTGTTCCAAGGCCTGACACGCTATCACCCGCTATCGCTCGAAGCGCATCATCAATGCCGTGAACTTCTTTAATGAGCTCAGCTTCTGGATTGTTACGCGGGTCAGCAGTAAACAGCCCTTGTTGGTCAGTCAGCAGTAATAGTTTATCTGCACCAGCCAAAATGGCTGCCAGCGCAGAAAGATTGTCGTTATCGCCAACTTTGATCTCTGCGGTCGCAACAGCATCGTTTTCATTGATTATCGGTACGATGTTGTTATCAAGCAATGCACGCAGAGTGTCACGTGCATTCAGGAAACGCTCGCGATCTTCCATATCGGCACGCGTCAGCAGCATCTGTCCAACATGAATGCCATAAATAGAAAATAGTTGTTCCCAAAGTTGGATTAATCGACTTTGTCCAACCGCAGCCAACAATTGCTTGGATGCTATCGTTGCGGGTAGTTCGGGGTAGCCTAAATGCTCACGTCCTGCAGCAATCGCCCCGGAGGTCACAATAACAATACGATGCCCGGAGGCATGAAGTTGTGCGCACTGGCGCACCAGCTCAACAATATGAGCTCTATTCAGGCGGCGCGAGCCACCGGTTAATACGCTAGTGCCTAGTTTTACCACCAGTGTCTGGCTGTCACTCATGATTCTCTGCCGTTTCAACGAAATTGGAAAAATTATACTCTAAATAGTTCAAGTTACAGGTAGGCGGCAAAGGACTGAATCCCTGGAGCTGACTAAAGTAAGTGACAGAGTGAAGGATTGCAGCCAACGACCCTGTAGCTTGAAGTATGACGAGTAAAACGTCAGCTGACGTTGTAACAGGAGTCACGCGGCTTGCCAACAGGCTCAGCAGGAAAATAGAGATCTTGGTGTGAAACAATCGGTAAACGTAGCGGCAAATTTTGACAGTTTTATGACAAGTATAAATAATTACGTTTATTTAAACTTTATCTTACTTTGTCATAAATCTTTCATCTCCAAACGATAAAACTCTCTGCGTTTTTTAACGGGATATTTCCCGATTAAATTTTAGCGCGTAAACACTATTGGGATGAAAAATGAAAAAGACCACTCTGGCATTAATGGTATTGAGCATTGTTACTTCAGCATCTTCTCAGGCCGCCGAAATATATAATAAAGACGGTAATAAGCTTAATGTTTATGGCAAAGTCAAAGCGATGCATTATTTAAGCGATGACAATAGTAAAGATGGCGATCAGACCTATGTTCGTTTCGGCATTAAAGGTGAAACTCAGATCAACGATCAATTAACAGGTTATGGTCAATGGGAATCCGAATTCTCAGGCAACAAAGATGAAGGCAGTTCCACAATCAAAACACGTTATGCTTTTGCCGGTGTTAGATACGCCAATTTCGGTTCATTTGATTATGGTCGTAATCTCGGTGCATTATATGACGTTGAAGCTTGGACCGATATGTTCCCTGAGTTTGGTGGTGATTCTTCAGCCAGAACAGATAACTTCATGACTAAACGAGCATCAGGTCTGGCAACCTTCCGCAGTACGGATTTCTTTGGTGCGGTAGATGGCTTGAACATGACGCTGCAGTATCAAGGTAAAAATGAAAACCGTGATGTATCTAAGCAGAACGGTGATGGTTTCGGTACAGCATTGACTTATGATTTTGGTGGCAGTGACTTCCAGCTTGGTGGCGCATATACCACTTCTGATCGTACCGATGCGCAACAGTCGCTGGCCCGTGGCGAAGGTGATAAAGCTGATTCCTGGGCTACCGGTGTAAAGTATGATGCAAATAATCTGTATGTCGCATCGATGTATTCTCAAACACGTAATATGACACCAATTTCCGGTGGATTTGCAAACAAAACTCAAAGCTTTGAAGCGGTGGTGCAATATCAATTTGATTTTGGCCTACGCCCATCTTTAGGTTATATCCAGCAGAAAGGTAAGGATATTGAAGGAATCGGCGATGCTGATTTGGTGAAATATATTGATGTAGGTGCAACATACTACTTCAATAAAAACATGTCTGCCTTCGTTGATTACAAAATTAACCAACTGGATGATGATAACCCACTGGGTATTAGCAGTGATGACATCGTCGCATTGGGTATGGTATATCAGTTCTAATCCATAAATAAAAACCCCTTCTCTATTAAGAAGGGGTTTTTATATTTATGCAGATAGCTTCACTGGTTTTTCCGCAAAATTTTCCGCTGGCACCAATTCAAGACCCAGAGTGCTTAATAACTCACGTAGACGCTCGTGGAAGCCACGTAATGTCAGCTCAAGTCTTTCATCCACTTCTTTGTCTTTTGCAGCCGTTGGGGTCCACTTACCATCTTTATCGAACAGACCAAAATGGTAGGTGTAAGTAAACTGTTTTTCCTGAGCTTCCAACTCCATCCACCAACCCCAGAATTCACGCTTCTCCGGGGCTGGCTTCACGTTGACGCACACAGCCAGGCAATCGAAGAAAAAACGGTTATCTTCACATTGCTCTTCCCGGATATATGGGCCAAGCGAGGCAAATTTTTTGATCAATCTACTTTTCGGGTGTCCACTTGGTAACGTCATTCCGATCTCCTGTTGTGAAGCAACTGTTTTACCAAACCAACGAAATTTAGCAAATCATTAACGTAATCTCTGCTTGATCCATCCGGTAATTTCTTTCAACGCTTTGTCAAAGTTGCGATACACCGGATTAAACGGGATCGCTAACAACTTACCATCCGCAGATGACGAAGTGATTAATCGAGATTCCTCTTCTGGGCTGAACGGATCGTTCGCCCAGTAACCTGATAACATGGGGGTTGGGCAATAACGTCCCAATAACCCTTGGGTTTTTAGAGAGTAGCGATTTAACTCCACGCGTAATGCGTTGTCAGAAGCATCGAGCATTCCCAGGCGACTGGCCAGCACATCAATATACATCTCAGGAACCTGAGCCTGACGTGATGCATCGCTCAATAAACTATGAACAACCGGTCCAAGACATGCAACTGCCTTCAAACGAGGCGCTTCGATATAACCCAAACGCACCGCGACGTTTGCACCAAAACGGAAACCGAACGCCGCCACACGGGTGTGGTCAATCCAGGATATGTTAGGTAGTGCTTTCAAAACGTGCTGGTGTAAAAAACTGGAATCCTGAGTCAGTTTCCATTTTGAAGAAAATCCGACCGATGGCATATCAATGGTTAACATCGCGATACCTTCAGGAGCAAAATACTTCTCAAACAAGGTGTAATAATCGCTTTGTAACGCATCCAGACCACCGCAAATCAGCACCGTCGGGAATGGCCCCTCTCCTTCTTTTGGGACATGAAGGAATCCCGTTATCGCACCACCACCAGGAATAGCAAATTCCAGTTCACGCAAGCCACCTGCAAGACGTGGGGCCGCTTCTTCATAGGCACGATTTGCCAGAACTTGCGCCTGTTCTGCAAGTTGGTCGCCTTTCAGGTGTGGATAGGCGGCAATACTATAAAGATTTGCAGCCTGTAACCAATATTTGCCACTAAGTACTTTATCGGTTTCCTGATTAGCTCTCTGCTGCCAAAGCATTGCCTGCTTAGACCATTCAAAAATCCAGTTTCCGCTGCGATAACCGATAACGGTATCAAACAGATCGGCGTTGGTACGTTCCGCTGGATTAACCGCAATGCGAGCCTGAACTTCAAGGATTTCGCGGGGATCGACACCACGCCATACCCACAACAGGCGGTTAACCATGCGGTACCAGTGAGGAACAGATTTACCGTCCAGTGCAGACTGAATAACAGGGGCAGTTTGATGTTTAACGCGACGAATTAAAGTCGACGTCTCGGGATGTTTAAATCGGGGTTTAAATAGCGTTTCGCTAAGATTGGCCTGTACCATCGCCTTCTGCCTCCATACAAACGTCAGGAATGCAGCTATTGTACTCTGTCGGCAACCAAATTACACAAACGCCCGGCGTTGCCGGGCGTAAATCAGTGCAAATTCTGAGGCTACCAGTAGCCTAAATCATTTGAGTCGCAGGTAAGCGCGAGGAAGTTCATCCCCAGAGGCTTACTAAACTGGGGTAAATGAGCGCAGCCAACCCCCCTGTGGCTCAAAGGATGACAGCTATTAACGACCCGCTAAAGGTGGAATGAAAGCAACGCCCATATCCCACGGCTGTTCAATCCAGGTATCCTGCGGGATATCGATAACGTAATCGTCAACTAAAGGCTGACCGGCAGGCTTGGCAAAGATCGTGACAAAATGCGCTTTTGGATACATTTCGCGGATAGCCACTGCGGTGCCGCCGGTATCAACCAAGTCATCAATAACGATGAAGCCTTCACCATCACCTTCAGCACGTTTCAGCACGGTCAACTCACGCTGATTGTCGTGGTCATAGCTGGAGATGCAAACGGTATCAACATGACGAATCCCCAGTTCACGTGCTAGCAGGGCGCCAGGAACCAAGCCACCACGGCTAACAGCAATAATGCCTTTCCACTGTTCGGCAGGAAGCAGACGGCTTGCCAGCTTACGCGCGTGAATCTGCAACATGTCCCAGGTGACGATGTATTTTTCGCTCATGTGAAATTATCCCAGCCAGTTATTAACGGCTTAAAAATGTTCAAAGGGGTTTTGGTTGCGCGAGATTATAGAGACCTGGCGCACTAAAAACCAGT
>DATERH010000270.1:0-8927 GCA_035271785.1 Buttiauxella sp. | reverse complement strand
CATCCAGTACTTCACTTTGCTCTTGTAGCGTTCAAACACCACTTCGGCAAATCGTACAAAGAAATCGACCACTTTACGGTTAGTCCAGCCACCGTATTCAGTCACCAGATGGTGTGGCATTTCAAAGTGGGAGAGGGTGATAACCGGCTCGATGTTGTATTTGAGCAGCTCGTCGAACATGTCGTCGTAGAACTTCAGCCCTTCTTCATTGGGTTGCAGTTCATCACCTTTTGGGAAAATTCGCGTCCAGGCAATGGAGGTACGGAAACATTTGAAGCCCATTTCGGCAAATAGCGCGATATCTTCTTTGTAATGACCGTGGAAATCGATGGCTTCATGGTTAGGATAATATTTGCCAGGGACAACTTCTTGAGTGATTTCACGCGGAACACCATGTGCGCCACCGGTCAGTACATCACAAATACTTGGGCCTTTACCTTCTTTGTTCCAGCCACCTTCTACTTGATGCGCAGCAACGGCGCCGCCCCATAAAAAGTCTTTTGGTAAGGTCAGTTTCTTCATATTCGTCAATCTCACGGTTAGCGCCGAATATAATGTGGGATACATCACACTTTAGCGTTAAGTTAATTATCTCTGCTCTGGAGTCTAACAAATGAGATTTAATTGTCACGATATAACAAATCACAGTTAATGTGATTTGTTACATGGAAAAAACAGGTTGTTTTTTTATGCCAATTTCTTCGCCAATTTACGGCCAATAGTTTCTAAAATATAAATGACAGGGATTTGGGTGGTGATGTCATAAACACCTCCGACGCGAGTGAGTGGAATATGCCAGGAGAGATTAAAGTCAGCGAGTTTTGCCAGTGATGAGTTTTCGTGGCTAGTGATCGAGAGTACTTTGCAGTTATGCAGGCTGAACTGGCTGGCAAAGCGCAGGATCTCTTCGGTTTCACCGGAAACTGAAAGTACAATCGCCAGGGCATTTTTAGCCATATCATTGGTAACCGGAAAATAAGGGTCGTCAATATGATTACTAAATTTCCCAACATTTGAAAAGAAACGAGCGCCATATTTTGCTAATGCACCTGATGTTCCCGCTCCGACAAATATAATACGTTCGGATGAACAAATAATATCAACTGCCTGGTCAATTAAGCTATCAAACTCTTCATTGTTGGTGCTTTTAAAAAAGCTAATAATCTCACTTGGACCAAAATTAACTAATTGCTCATCATTTTGCTCAAGATATAATTTAAAGCGAACGCGAAACTCGGAATAACCTTCGCAATTTAACTTGCGGCAAAAACGCAGTACGGTGGTGGTGGACACGCCCGCCGCATCGGCTAACTCGCGGATAGTCATATACATCACTTTGTCACGGTTTTTGATGACATAGTTGTAGACCATCATTTCTAGTCCGTTGAGATTAGCAATTGCCGCATGAGTAAACATGGTACGTCTTCCTGAAAGTTCGAATAGGAAAGAGGCTATCGTAACCCGCCTTTTTCTTGTGCTGAATGTAGATGACAGACGTCATGTTGCCATAATTCCGGCCAGCTTTCGCCCACCACTGGCTAGAACATCTGACAGATTTATTTTAGCGTGCAGGTGTTAGCTGGAATCGTTCTCAGTTATGCTATACCCGGCATCCTTCAACTCGTATTATTTCGGGTATACCTGCGATGCATTAATTATCTTTTGTTTCACCTGGAGTAGCCATATGGCTGACAAACCATTGATCAATAAAGGATATTCACTGGCAGAGGAAGTTGCCAACAGTATTAGCCACGGCATCGGATTGGTTTTTGGGATTGTCGGGCTGGTCTTGCTACTGGTTCAAGCGGTGGAGTCCAACGCGAGTGTAACCGCAATAACCAGTTATAGCTTATACGGCGGCAGCATGATCTTGCTGTTTCTCGCATCAACCCTGTATCACGCCATCCCCCATCAACGCGCTAAGCGATGGTTAAAGAAATTTGATCACTGTGCTATTTATTTATTGATTGCCGGGACTTACACGCCATTTTTACTCGTTGGGCTGGACTCACCTCTGGCGCGCGGGCTGATGGTCGTTATTTGGGGACTGGCGCTAGCGGGGATTCTTTTTAAACTGACCATTGCACATCGATTTAAAGTCTTGTCGTTAGTGACATATTTAATAATGGGCTGGTTATCGTTGGTCGTCATTTACCAAATGGTGATTCAACTCGCTCCTGGCAGCGTTACGCTATTGGCTGCGGGCGGTGTGATTTATTCTTTAGGCGTGATTTTCTACGTCTGTAATCGTATTCCGTACAACCACGCTATTTGGCATGGTTTTGTGCTGGGTGGCAGTGTTTGCCACTTCCTCGCGATCTATCTGTATATCCGTTAATGGCTGATATAGACGAAGCAATGCTCTAAATCATTCGAGATGCAGAAAGGTGACCAAACCATAAGTCCCCAGTCACATAGATAACCATGTGACTGGGGCGAATGGGTGCTGTCAACGCATCTGCAACTTGAAGTATGACGGGTCGTTACTCATCTTCTAATGAATAAGGCAGACGCTCGATAACCAGTTGGCTACCGATGTCATCGCGTACGCGTAACACGCTGTCGGCTTCCAAATCGTTGTTCATCACAACTTGTACCAAAACGCGGCCATCATCCAGTTGGCTGGCGGCGAGTACAGTGCCGGTGCGACGCCAGTTGTCACCCATTTTCAGTTCCAGATCTTCACCTGCTTCAGGTAAGCGGCTGGCTTTTCCTGCAAGGAACCACAGAGCACGTTTGTTAGCGCCACGGAACTTCGCCCGCGCCACCATTTCTTGACCGGTGTAACAGCCTTTTTTGAAGCTAATGCCACCTAGTGCCTGAAGGTTGGTCGCCTGCGGAATAAACTGGGCGCTGTTAACCGGTTCAATGACGGGAATTCCCGCTTCAATCTCTAAAGCTAGCCATTGTTGGCTGTCATTACGTTGTGCTTCGCCCTGCAATTTATCTGCCAATGCCTGCGCTGTGGTTACATCGGTAACCAGCATAAAACGCTCGGCAGGCAGGTTAAACCACAGCAGAGTTGTCGCACCTTCCTGAATTACTGGGTTTTCCGCATCCGGTAATGTCGTGAACACATTGGCTAGAGCCGCACGAGCCTGGAAACCAGCAAGGCCCAAAAGCACACTTTCATCATCGGGTGTGATGGTCACTTTGGAAAACACGGCATACTTTTTGAGTTCAACAAGCTGTGCATCACGCAGATTACGGCGTTCAATCAGCGCATAACCTTCACCACGATGGAACAGACGAAGGTTACTCCACATCTTCCCTTTCGCGTCACAATGCGCGCAAAGCGTGTGTTGGTTTGCCGCCAGTTGTGCAACATCAGTCGTAACCTGGCCTTGCAGGTAAGTTTCTGCATCTTTGCCCGTCACGCTTGCCAGTGCCCAATCATCAAGCGTCATGAGTGTAAGCGGCAGACGGGCTGCAGCCGTTGGCTGACGAGGAGGAAATGGAGTGAAAGCCATAGTGATGTCCCTGGGTTTTGAGCATATGAATTGGCTCAATGGTAAAAGAGCCATTTGCCAATGCAAGCAGTTTGATAAGGTGAGTTGTGCTCTCGCGGGATTTCTCGCAAGGTTAATGCAACAACAACGCACAACAAAAATTTCTCACGATAAAGCGCGCAAACAGTAACATTCACTTAATACGTGCAAAGAAAACACGTTACACTAAGATTTGTACCTTACTTTGTCAGAAAACCAGGAAAGAGCACATGGATATCAATAACAAAGCCCGAGTTCATTGGGCGTGCCGCCGAGGAATGCGTGAGCTGGATATTTCTATTATGCCATTCTTCGAATATGAATATGACTCGTTAAGCCCTGAGGATAAGCAGTTATTTGTCCGTTTGCTGGAAAGTGATGATCCAGACCTGTTTAATTGGTTAATGAATCATGGCCAATCAGCGGATACAGAGCTGCAACGGATGGTGACACTGATTCAGACACGGAATAAAGAACGTGGTCCTGTGGCAATCTGATCTTCGCGTCTCCTGGCGTGCGCAATGGTTATCTCTCTTAGCCCACGGACTGATCGCACTGTTTGTGTTGCTGTTGCCGTGGCCGATGAGCTACACGCTAATTTGGGTGCTGCTGCTTTCGCTGGTGGTCTTTGACAGCGTTCGTAGCCAACGCCGGATCCATGCTTGCCAGGGCGAACTGAAACTTCTTACCGATTACCACCTGCGTTGGCAAAATCAGGAATGGGAAATTGTCGGTGCGCCGTGGGTATTACGTAGTGGCATGATGCTGCGTTTACGCCGCCTTGGACGCAAACGCTGCCAGCATTTATGGTTATCTGCCGACAGCATGGATACAGGCGAGTGGCGTGACTTACGCCGCTTGATGCAACAACAACAAGCAAGCGGGAGCGGAGAAACTTGAGTGGTCAGGCAAACTTCTCGGCCATTTCTGCGAGAATTTGCTCACACCAGGTTTGGATTCGCTCATCGCTTAAGTCGTACTGATTAGTTTCATCAAGTGCCAGGCCAACGAACAGTTGCCCATCGGCAATGACAGGTTTCGGGCTAGTAAATTCATAACCTTCAGTTGGCCAGTAACCTATAAACTGAGCGCCTCGTGTGGCCAGTTTTTCGTGCAGCATACCCAACGCATCAAGGAACCATTCGCCATAACCCTGCTGGTCGCCCATGCCATAAAGTGCTACCGGTTTGCCATCGAGATTCAGATTATCTAGTTGATCCCAGACGGTTTCCCAGTCTTCCTGTATTTCACCGAAATCCCAGGTTGGGATGCCGAGAATCAACACATCGTACTGTTCCATCATGGCAGGCGCATCATCTTTTAGATTGTGCAGTGTCACCAGTTCGGGGCCAATGATGTCACGAATTTTTTCGGCAGCCATTTCGGTGTAACAAGTGCTGGAGCCATAAAAAAGACCAATGTTCATTGCGTTAATAACTCTTTTAAAAACGTGCAGGACTGCAAGTGTATCAGATCCCATTGTGCATCATGCATAATGGACACAATTCGCCAAAGTTGAGGCAAGAAAGTGAGGCTGTAGTGGAACAAGATCTGGCCCGAATCGAACAATTTCTTGATACGCTCTGGCTCGAGCGGAATCTGGCACAGAACACGTTAGACTCCTATCGCCGGGATCTTAAAATGGTCGCAGAATGGCTAGAACGTCATGACCTGAGCTTGCTAAATGTGCAAACCAGCGATTTGCAGTCGCTGTTTGCTGAACGTCTTGAAGGTGGCTATAAAGCAACAAGCTCGGCGCGAATGCTCAGCGCGATTCGTCGATTATTTCAGTATCTCTACCGCGAAAAATTGCGTGACGACGACCCGAGCGTAATGCTTTCATCACCAAAATTGCCGCAGCGATTGCCTAAAGATCTCAGTGAAGCGCAGGTTGATCGTTTGCTTAAAGCGCCTTGTATCGATCAGCCCATCGAGTTGCGTGACAAAGCGATGCTCGAATTATTGTATGCTACTGGCCTGCGCGTATCTGAGTTAGTGGGGCTGACCATGAGTGATGTCAGCTTGCGCCAGGGCGTGGTTCGGGTCATCGGTAAAGGCAATAAAGAACGCCTGGTGCCGATGGGTGAAGAAGCCGTTTACTGGCTGGAAAACTACCTGGAGCATGGGCGGCCATGGTTGCTCAATGGCGTGTCGATTGATGTTGTCTTCCCTAGCAATCGCGCCCAACAAATGACGCGTCAGACATTCTGGCACCGCATCAAGCATTACGCAGTACAGGCGGGAATCGACAGCGAAAAGCTTTCGCCGCACGTACTTCGGCACGCATTTGCCACGCATTTACTGAACCACGGCGCGGACTTGCGAGTTGTGCAAATGTTACTTGGGCATAGTGATTTGTCCACAACCCAAATATATACGCATGTAGCGACCGAACGTTTACGCCAGCTGCATCAACAACACCACCCACGAGCGTGAGTGGTAGAAGATAAAGGAATCATCATGAAAAAGCGTTTGTGGCTGCTCCCATTATTAGCGGCCTCTTTGTCCGGTTTTGTTCATGCAGACGACGCCGCAATCAAGCAGTCTCTGGCTAAGTTAGGTGTACAAAATGCCGATATTCAGTCTGCACCTGTGGCGGGCATGAAAACGGTATTAACCGATAGCGGCGTTTTATATGTCACTGAAGATGGAAAACACGTCATTCAGGGGCCACTGTATGATGTCGGTGGTGCGCAGCCGGTTAACGTCACCAACAAATTGCTGGTGGGCAAACTGAATGCACTTGAAAAAGAAATGATTGTCTATAAAGCCCCGCAAGAGAAACATGTGATTACGGTATTTACCGATATCACCTGTGGCTATTGCCACAAGCTGCATGAAGAGATGAATGACTACAACGCATTGGGGATCACCGTGCGTTATCTGGCCTTCCCACGCCAGGGTCTGCAAAGCCAAACTGAAAAAGATATGAAAGCCATCTGGTGTTCGAAAGACCGCAACAAAGCCTTCGATTCCGCCATGAAAGGTGACGCCGTCTCTGGAGCAACTTGCGACACCAATATCGCTAACCATTACAACCTCGGTGTGCAGTTTGGTATCCAGGGAACCCCTGCGATCGTGCTGAGCAACGGCACGGTGATTCCTGGTTATCAGGGGCCGAAAGAGATGAAGCAAATGTTGGATGCGCATCAACAACTCACCAATATAGGCGGGTAGTTAGCGCGTGAAACAGCAAACACAGCTTCGCCGTCGTACGGTTGATGAGTCCGTGGTGTTACCCCAGCAACTGCATCCGCTTTTAAAGCGCCTTTATGCCAGTAGAGGCGTGCGCGGCGAACAAGACCTTGAACGTAGTGTGAAAGGGATGCTGCCGTGGCAGCAACTCAATGGCATGGATAAAGCCGTTGAGATACTGCACAACGCTTTCAGGGAAGGCTTGCGGATTATCGTGGTAGGTGATTTTGATGCCGATGGTGCAACCAGCACCGCTTTGAGCGTGCTAGGGCTGCGCAGCCTCGGCTGCCAAAACGTCAGTTATCTCGTTCCCAACCGTTTTGATGATGGTTACGGCTTGAGCCCAGAGGTGGTGGATCAGGCGCATGCGCGCGGTGCGCAATTGATTCTGACCGTTGATAACGGCATCTCTTCTCATAGTGGTGTTGAGCGCGCTCATGCGCTGGGCATTCCAGTGGTGGTGACTGACCACCACTTGCCAGGGCCGGAATTACCTGCGGCGGAAGCCATCATCAACCCGAATTTGGTTGATTGCGAGTTTCCGTCTAAATCCCTCGCGGGTGTCGGCGTCGCTTTTTATCTGATGTTGGCATTGCGTGCGCATCTACGCGATTGTGGCTGGTTCGAACAACAAGGGCAGGCGATCCCAAACATTGCCGAACTGCTGGATCTGGTTGCGTTGGGCACCGTGGCGGACGTTGTTCCGCTCGACACCAATAACCGTATTCTGACCTGGCAGGGGTTGAGTCGCATTCGCGCAGGCAAATGCCGTCCTGGGATTAAAGCGTTACTGGAAGTCGCCAACCGCGAACCGCAAAAACTGGCGGCAAGCGATCTGGGTTTTGCTCTCGGTCCACGTCTGAATGCCGCTGGCCGTCTGGACGATATGTCCGTGGGTGTGGCGTTATTGCTCAGTGAAAACATTGGCGAAGCTCGCGTGCTGGCTAATGAGCTGGACGCTTTAAATCAGACGCGTAAAGAGATTGAGCAGGGTATGCAGGTTGAGGCACTGACGCTGTGCCAGCAGCTCGAAATGGGCAACGATGAGCTGCCGTATGGCCTCGCGATGTACCATCCAGAATGGCACCAGGGTGTTGTCGGTATTCTCGCCTCCCGCATTAAAGAGCGTTTTAACCGCCCGGTTATCGCTTTTGCGCCTGCGGGCGACGGCACGCTGAAAGGCTCTGGTCGTTCGGTGCAGGGTTTGCACATGCGCGATGCTCTCGAACGTCTCGATACCTTGCATCCCGGTTTGATGCTGAAATTCGGCGGCCACGCGATGGCGGCGGGTTTGTCGCTCGAAGAAGCTAAATTTGAAGAGTTCCGCCAGCGCTTCGGCGATCTTGTGGGTGAATGGCTGGATCCCGCTCTGCTGCAAGGTGTGATTTGGTCAGACGGCGCGATTACCGCACAAGAAATGACACTGGAAATTGCCGAGATGCTGCGTGATGCAGGTCCTTGGGGGCAGATGTTCCCGGAGCCTTTGTTTGACGGTAAATTCCGTTTGTTACAGCAACGGCTGGTGGGCGAACGTCATCTCAAAGTGATGGTGGAACCTGTCGACGGTGGGCCACTGATTGACGGTATTGCATTTAACGTTGATACCTCATGTTGGCCGGATAACGGCGTGCGCGAGGTTGAACTGGCCTTTAAGCTTGATGTAAACGAGTTTCGCGGCAACCGCAGCGTGCAGTTACTCATCGACCATATCTGGTCGATATAGCTTGCGTACTTGAAGCTGCAGCGGCGTTAACTGCACTTGCTCACCCGAATCACTTGGCTATAGGTGTACAAGCGGGGAACAAAGCTATAAAAAGCGTCGTAAATCCGGTAAACTTTCCGGTTTACGACCGCATTTCGTCTTCTGTCATCAACATAAGATAATACAGACCATGTTTGAAATTAACCCGGTAAAAAACCGCATCCAGGACCTCACGGAGCGCAGCGACGTTCTTAGGGGGTATCTTTGACTACGATGCCAAGAAAGAGCGCCTGGAAGAAGTAAACGCAGAGCTGGAACAGCCTAATGTGTGGAATGAACCTGAACGCGCGCAAGCGTTGGGTAAAGAGCGTTCTGCACTGGAAGCGATTGTCGAAACTCTTGATCAAATGACCCAGGGCCTGGAAGATGTTTCCGGTCTGCTGGAGTTGGCCATCGAAGCCGACGACGAAGAAACCTTCAACGAAGCCGTTGTGGAGTTAGATCAGCTGGACGCTAAACTGGCGCAGCTGGAATTCCGTCGC
>DATERH010000269.1:0-9403 GCA_035271785.1 Buttiauxella sp. | reverse complement strand
TTAATCACGTTCTATTACTCCACAAACGAGCTGCCAGGTCAGGGGGAATTGCCCCTCTTTTTGCGGCCAGGCGAGGCTTAATTTTTGCAATTGCTGGCGAGTCATTAGTGACGCTTTGCGTCCATCATGCAGATGCGTTGCACCTATGCCTTTGAGCGAGTGCATGGCACTCATAACACTTGCGTAAGACTGGGTAATCTCATGGACTTGCAAGGAACAGCGCCAGCCTTCGCATGCATCCTGAATCTGCTCAAAGGTGAGAAATTGATTCGCATGAGAGCGTTCATCTACCGCGTGCCACGCAGTATGGAGTTCGCTTAATGAACTCGCCGCAAGCGTAGTAAATGCCACGCATCCTCCCGGACGGGTGATGCGGTAAAGCTCACTCAAACCTTCACGTAAATCGTTGCACCATTGCACAGCCAGATTGCTCCAGGCTAAATCAACTTGCCCATCGGCTAGTGCAATAGCCTCGATGTCACCTTCGAGATAACAGTCTGCCGACCCAAGCTGGGCCGCATAATCGAGCATAGCGGGTGAGAGATCCAGCGCCGTCACATGGCAGCCTTTGTTGCGCCAGGCTCGGCTGTACCAGCCGGTGCCACATCCGGCATCCAGCATGGTGGCGATGCGTCGGCTTGCGAGCATGTCGCCAAGCAATTCACCGCTGGTGCGCTGGAGTTCGGCATGGCTGTCATAGGTGGTTGCTGCGCGTCCAAATGCCGCAGCGACGGCTGCTTTGTTAACACGTTGCATCATTTAGCGCCTCCAGAAGCCTGTCGATATCCTCACGGGTATGGCTGGCGGTCAGTGTTACACGCAGCCGCGCTGTCCCTTGTGGCACAGTGGGCGGTCGAATGGCCGTCAACCAAAAACCACGCTCACGCAGGGTTGCAGCAAGGTTCACTGCGGCCTGATTTTCGCCCACAATCAGAGGCTGAATAGCGGTTTGTGAGGCCATCAATTTCAACGGTAACTCTTCGGCCCCAGCGCGGAAGTGGGCGATATTGGCCTGCAATTGTGCGCGCCTTGCATCATCACGACGAATCACCCGCAACGCCGCCGTTAACGCGCCGGCCTGGGCCGGTGGCATTGCCGTGCTGTAGATGAGATGTCGGGCAAATTGCAGCAAATAATCCGCTAGCGATTCACTGCACAGCACCGCCGCACCACTGGCGCCAAATGCTTTCCCGAAGGTCACAACCAACAAATCGGGCTTAATCTGTTGCTGGTCACAACTCCCCCGCCCTTCTCGCCCGACAACACCGATGCCATGAGCATCGTCAACCATTAACATCGCCCCGCAGTCCAGGGTGGCCTGAGCGATTTCAGCCAACGGTGCGGCATCCCCATCCATGCTGAAGACGCCTTCGGTTATCACCAGTTGTTGACCACCATCATTAGGTTGCACCAGCAACGTTTGCAGCGATTGCACATCGTTATGCGCAAAACGCCGCAACTGCGCCGGGCTATGCATGGCGGCTTCCAGAAGTGAGGCGTGGCTGAGTTTATCGGCAATAATCCGGTCTGATTTTTCAGTTAGCGCGGCAATGAGCGCCTGATTGGCCGCAAAACCAGAAATAAACAACAGTGCGCGCGGGTAGCCGAGCCAGTCCGCGAGATGCTGTTCAAATTGTTGATGCGCCTGGTGATAACCTGTGACATGCCCGGAGCCACCACTGCCGACACCGTAACTCTCGGCCCCTTGCTGCCAGGCTTGAATTACCTCCGCATGGTGGCTCATTCCCAGGTAGTCATTACTGGAAAAATTCAGGTAACGGGTTTCGTTTTGTACAAGGTAGCGCCCGCTACCTTGTTGATTCACCTGACGGATGCGGAAACTATCGTTCGCACGTCGTTGCTCAAGCGCGCGGTCGATGCGTTGCTGCCAACTCATATTGCCGCCGCGTTGTAGTAATTCTCCGTATCCGCGCCGAGCAATTGCTCGGCCAGTTGTTGTTGCTGTTCGTTATCACCCGCGTGAGTGGTGGTTTGCTGCGGATTAAGCCCCAACTTGCGGAACAGTTGCAGATCTTTGTCTTCTTCCGGATTTGGCGTGGTAAGCAGTTTGCAGCCGTAGAAAATAGAGTTGGCCCCTGCCATGAAACACATGGCTTGAGTTTGCTCACTCATTTGTTCACGCCCGGCAGAGAGGCGTACGAATGACCCTGGCATCATGATGCGCGCTACGGCGATGGTGCGGATAAAATCAAACGCATCGACGTCTTCATTATCTGCCATCGGGGTGCCTTTCACCTTCACCAACATATTGATTGGCACGCTTTCTGGCGGCGTCGGTAGATTGGCAAGTTGCAGTAACAATCCAGCGCGATCGGTTACGGTTTCGCCCAAGCCTACGATGCCACCGGAGCAGACTTTAATTCCCGCACCGCGCACTTTGTCGAGGGTGTCGAGGCGTTCCTGGTAGGTGCGCGTGGTAATAATATTGCCGTAAAATTCTGGGGAGGTATCAAGGTTATGGTTGTAATAATCAAGACCAGCCTCCGCGAGGCGCTGCGCTTGTGCGCCGGTTAGCGTGCCAAGCGTCATACACGTTTCCAGACCCATTTCGCGCACGCCCTGTACCATTTGCTCAAGATACGGCATGTCACGATCATTGGGGTTTTTCCAGGCAGCCCCCATACAGAAACGCGTAGAACCCGCGTTCAGCGCTTTACGTGCCGACTCCAGAACTTGCTCAACTTCCATCAGGCGTTCGGAAGTCAGACCAGTTTTGTATCGCGCACTTTGTGGGCAATATTTGCAGTCTTCCGGGCATGCACCGGTTTTAATCGACAGCAAAGTACTGACCTGCACATGGCGAGGATCGAAGTGCTGACGATGAACTTGTTGTGCCTCAAACATCAGTTCAAGGAAGGGTTTCTCAAATAAAGCAGTGACCTGCGACATTGACCAGCGTGCATGGTGAGCCATTGGGCGTCTCCAAAAAGGGTGTTGTTAGCCATTGATTGACGTTATACTTGTAAACCTAAATCTTTTTCAAATGGTTTACAAGTCACCCTATGACCCCTGCTGATTTAGCGTTCGACCAACAACATATCTGGCACCCGTACACTTCCATGACCCAACCGTTACCGGTTTATCCGGTGGTGGCGGCAACGGGCTGCGAACTGCAACTTGCTGATGGTAAAACCCTTGTTGATGGGATGTCATCCTGGTGGGCGGCGATTCATGGCTACAATCACCCACGTCTGAATCAGGCGATGAAAGACCAGATTGAAAGGATGTCGCATGTGATGTTTGGCGGTATCACGCACCCGCCAGCGGTTGCGCTGTGCCGTAAACTGGTCGCCATGACGCCGGAAAATCTTGAGTGCGTTTTCCTTGCCGACTCCGGCTCTGTTGCCGTTGAAGTGGCGATGAAAATGGCATTGCAGTACTGGCATGCCAAAGGCGACCCACGCCAACAGTTTCTCACCTTCCGTCACGGTTATCATGGCGATACCTTTGGCGCGATGTCGGTTTGCGATCCCGATAATTCGATGCACAGTTTGTGGCAAGGATATCTGCCTGAGCACCTGTTTGCGCCTGCGCCGAAGTGCCGCTTTGACGATGAATGGAATGAAATGGACATTGTGCCTTTCGCACGTTTAATGGCCGCGCACCGTCATGAAATCGCCGCCGTTATCCTTGAGCCGATTGTTCAGGGTGCAGGTGGAATGCGTTTTTATCATCCGGAATGGCTCAAGCGTATTCGTCGCATGTGCGACCGCGAAGGGATTTTGCTGATTGCCGATGAAATAGCCACCGGCTTTGGCCGCACCGGAAAATTGTTTGCCTGCGAACATGCAGGCATTTCACCAGATATTTTGTGCCTGGGCAAAGCGCTGACTGGCGGCACCATGACACTCTCCGCCACACTGACCACCCGCCTGGTGGCAGAAACCATCAGCAATGGCGAAGCCGGATGCTTTATGCATGGCCCGACGTTTATGGGCAATCCGTTAGCCTGTGCGGTGGCAGCCGAAAGCCTCGCCTTGCTTGAATCCGGCCAGTGGCAGCAGCAAGTCAAGGCCCTGGAACATCAGATGTTGGCGGGGCTTAAACCTTTGCAGGATTGCGAACAAGTGGCAGATGTACGCGTGCTTGGAGCCATTGGCGTCGTAGAAACGCATCATCCGGTTGATATGGCGGCACTTCAGGCATTCTTTGTCGAACAAGGGGTGTGGATTCGGCCTTTCGGGCGTCTGATTTACCTGATGCCGCCTTACGTCATCACGCAGGAGCAGCTTGCAAAACTGATCAAAGCCGTGGCGAGTGCGGTGGAAAATCCGGCGTTTTTCAAAAGCTGACCACCAGCAAGCCGCTCGCGGATGCACTACACTTCGAGGA
The DNA here is from genome assembly GCA_035271785.1 of Buttiauxella sp. Taxonomy (GTDB): domain Bacteria; phylum Pseudomonadota; class Gammaproteobacteria; order Enterobacterales; family Enterobacteriaceae; genus Buttiauxella. The sequence continues at coordinate 5,050 of DATERH010000269.1, read as the reverse complement.
TCTTTTCACGCTCTTAAGGGAGATTCAGATGAAAATCCTCATGGTGTTAACCTCGCACAATCAACTGGGCAATACTGGCAAACCCACAGGCTTTTGGCTGGAGGAGTTTGCCGCGCCCTATTATGTTTTTCGCGATGCAGGTCTGAATATTACTCTCGCCTCGCCAAAAGGCGGGCAACCGCCACTTGATCCCAAAAGCGATGAACCCGACGCACAAACCGATGACACTCGCCGTTTCCGTAGTGATGATGCCGCCCAAAAACTGTTAGCCAATACCGAAAAACTTGAAAACGTCCGCGTAGTCGATTTTGACGCGGTGTTCTATCCCGGCGGCCACGGACCCTTGTGGGATTTGGCAGAAGATAAACACTCAATCAAATTGCTTGAGCAGTTTTGGGCAGCAGGCAAGCCCGTTGCTGCGGTATGCCATGCTCCTGGGGTTTTGCGCCACGTGACAAAACCTGATGGCTCACCGCTGGTTAAAGGCAAACGGGTGACGGGGTTTACCAATAGTGAAGAAGAGGGTGTTGGCTTAACCGCAATCGTGCCATTCCTGGTGGAAGATGAACTGAAAAAAGCCGGCGGGTTATTCGAGCGAACTGATGATTGGGGCGAGTATGCGGTGGTCGATGGGCATCTGGTGACCGGGCAAAACCCCGCGTCGTCAACAATTGCTGCCGAAGAACTGTTGAAGTTACTGAATCTCTAACGATCAGGAGCGGCTATGAAACTGATAAGCCAGGATTTCAAAGATGGGGATAAACTCCCCTGGCGCCAGGTGTTTAATGGAATGGGCTACGAAGGCGATAACATTTCCCCTCATCTGGCCTGGGACGATGTCCCCTCAGGGGCCAAAAGTTTTGTCGTAACCAGTTACGATCCTGACGCACCAACGGGTTCAGGCTGGTGGCATTGGGTGGTGATAAATCTTCCGGCTGATACCCGTGTTTTGCCACAAGGTGCAGGCTCAGGGCTTGCTGAACTGCCAGAACCTGCGATACAAACCTTGACCGATTTCGGTAAACCCGGTTACGGCGGTGCGGCACCGCCGAAAGGGGAATCACACCGCTACATCTTCACCGTTTACGCTCTGGATGTTGAAAACCTCGATGTGGGGGAGAGCGCTTCTGGCGCAATGGTCGGTTTTAATGTCCATTTTCACTCATTAGCCAGTGCTTCTATCACCGCAATGTTCAATTAATCCCATCTTTATGAAGCCGATTTGCACAATCGGCTTCCCGTTTCGCTCAACTTAGTATAAAAAAGCAGGCTTTCAGACCCCCTTTTAAAATTGCACTGCAAGGAGCAACCCTTGAACACATTCTCTGTTTCTCGTCGGGCAGCCGTGATCGCTTTTGCTATGGCGCTATCAGCCTGTAGTTCTACACCACCAGATGAACTCCCTTCTACGCAAGTGGCACCTGGTACTCAATCTCGTCCGGTTTTATCGTCCGATGAAGCGCAGAACTTTGTTCAGGCGCGCTACTTCGCATCGAAGAATAAAGATGAAGCGCCATGGACACCGTTCTCTATTCAGCTTCCGCAGCAGCCTGACTTTGTTGTCGGTGCCGCAGGTGGCACAGGTGTAACACACACCTCTATTCAGGCAGCCGTTGATGCCGCCATGATAAAACACAGCAACAACCGCCAGTACATTGCTATTCAGCCAGGCGAATATCCTGGCACCGTTTATATCCCGGCGGGTTCAGGTAGCGTGACGTTGTACGGCACGACAGACAATGCCAGCGATGTAAAAATCATCATGCCACTGGACTCCGAAATCGACGTAAACACCTGGCGTCGTACGGTAAATACAGCGGGCAGATATATGCCGGGTAAACCTGCGTGGTACATGTTTGATAGCTGCCAGAGCAAGCGTAGCGCGACCGTCGGTATCATGTGTTCTGCCGCTGTCTGGTCACAGAACAATGGCTTGCAGATGCAAAACCTGACAATCGCTAACACTCTGGGTGACAGCGTTGATGCCGGTAATCATCAGGCCGTCGCTCTGCGTACCGATGGTGACAAAGTTCAGCTAATCAATGTTCACCTGCTGGGCCGTCAGAACACCTTCTTCGTCACCAACAGCGATATACAAAACCGCCTGTTGACTGACCGCCAACCGCGCACGTTAGTCACGAAAAGCTACATCGAAGGTGATGTGGATGTTGTAGCTGGCCGTGGTGCAGTGGTGTTTGATAATACCGAGTTCCACCTGGTAAACAGCCGTACAAAAGAAGGCACTGTGTTTGCACCAGCAACATTGCCAAACATTTATTACGGTTTCCTGGTCACCAACAGCCGCTTCACTGCAGCCGCCGATAGCGTCGCACAACTGGGCCGCGCCTGGGATGTGGAAGCGACTGAAAACGGTTATGCCGCAGGCCAGACTTCAAACGGCCAGGTGGTTATCCGTGATAGCGTGATTAATGAAGGTTTCAACATGGCAAAACCGTGGGGCGATGCCGTGGGATCTAAACGTCCGTTTACCGGCAATATCGGTGTGAAAAGCGAAAAAGGCGACATCCAGCGCGATTTGAATGACGCTAACGCAAACCGCCTGTGGGAATTCAACAACCGAGGCGTAGGTAGTGCCGTGGTTGCTGAAGCGAAATAAGTATTGCGATTAGGGTAGAAAACCTCGCAATTGAAAAGTAACAACGGCTTCCATATTGGGAAGCCGTTTTATTATGTGACGGTCTAATGATCTACTGAATTTCAGTTCAGGTAGGCTATCTTCGATGAACCGAACGGACTATACGCTCTGCCATTTTTTCCAGTTCATCCTTGTCCATTGGTGGATGGCCTTTGGCCTGACGGCTGTACTGCATTACGTAAAGTAATAAATCGGGTTCCTGATTTCTTGCACTATGATTTCCCTGTACATAAGCCACATAGCCATAATCAGTACGACCATCTTTAAACACAGATTTTACAAATGTCCCCACCCCTTTGCGCCCATCCATTTCGATGGTACGCCATTTGGGCCTTATTAGTTCTTTTGAAACAGAAGACCACTGGTATTGCCAGTTCCACAGCCAGGTAACATAATCCTTCTCATTCAGGTCTTTCTCTTTTCCAGCATTTGGCTCCATTCCAAGATCCTGGAAGAATATGGTCACATCAGGGTGGTCTTTCAGACGGTACGTCACACCCATATTACGTTTTTCGTGCCCCGAGTCCCCGGCAATAAAACCATAGGGGAAACAGAACCCTTGTTCTGTGGGAACCTCATAGAGGTTACGGGGTTGGAACCGGTTAAGCAGTGAGAGAACTTCAGGTTCATTGTCTCTTAACTGTTTTTGTGCCGTCTGGGATTTGTCATTAGTCTCTTTCTGAAAATCTCCCCAGAAATGATACAGGCGATTGTCCTTATTGATATAAACTGTATAACCCCTGCTTCCATAGATTGTGAAGGCGTCCGGGTATTCTTTTATCAGATACCCATATCTCCGGTTAAACTCAGCATCTGGCGTGACTGGTTTGTTTAAAACTCTGAAACTACGGTTTTCATACTGCTTTCTGACATTATTCCAAAAAAATTTATCATCTTTTACTTTCTCTATGTATGCAGGAAAATCTATCATCTCCGGACTTTCCGATGAAATACCCAACTCATATTTATCATAATAAAACTGAGAAAACTGAACCTGACCCGTATACCTATCACGCAAGCCATTATTTTTTATGAATGCTATTTTTGGGGTCGCATATCGCTGAACCTTAATATCGCGGTCACTTGCTGGGCGCTCATCAGGGTTAACAAAATCCTCAACCGGATATACCGCAACCTCCAGATTCTCCGGTAATTTCAACTGGTAATAACTGACACACTCATCTTTCCACACATTAGCTATGGCATTCCATGGCAAAACCAGACAACTAAATAATACGGATAACCGGAATACTTTCATGACACACCTTCCACTGCATCATTTTCATCTTTATTATCTGCAACTTGCAAACCCTCGTCCTCCGTCATAGCATTACTGGCAATTAGTCGCAAATTATACGGGATAAGGTTATTTTCGCCCTCTGTCCAGTGCACTGGCAGAGCCGTAAAGTAACCTTTGACTTTCATCCTTAAAGAACCATTGTCCAGGTGTTTATAATACTGCCAGAAGGTCTCAGAGAACGGCATACGCGGTTGAGTAGCAGGGTTCTGAGTCTCCATCAATCTCATCATCCTGCTTACCTTCTTTTTATCGAACGGACTATACGCTCTGCCATTTTTTCCAGTTCATTCTTGTCCATTGGTGGTTGTCCTTTTACTTGGCGACTATCCCTAATAACATAAAATAATAACCCTGGCTCATTATTTTTAGCATCTTCTTTCACATACGCCATATAACCATAATCTACTTCTTTACTGCGCCGTGTGAATTTTGCCAGGGCAGCAACCCCATCACGATTATCTATTTTTGGTGAACTAAATCCCTTGCCATACAATTTCACCTCCCGAAATGAATGCCCATACCTCATATTCCAGAAATAGGTGACATAATCTTTGGCACTCATTTTCTCATCAGGGCGCCGCTCCCCAGGCCCTGGGCTTGTCCCTAGATCCTGAAAAAATATGGATACATCAGGGTGGTCTTTCAGGCGGTACGTCACACCCATATTACGTTTTTCGTGCCCCGAGTCCCCGGCAATAAAACCATAGGGGAAACAGAAGCCTTGTTCTGTGGGAACTTCATAGAGTTTACGGGGATGGAAGCGGTTAAGCAGTGAGAGTATTTCGGGCTTGTTTACCTTCAATTGTTCATCAAGTGATTTCGCTTTATTGAAGGTGTTAAAAATAAACAGACGTTTATCCTTATTGACAAATAAAGAATAACCACCTAAATCCGAAAACAAAAATGCATCGGCATAATTTTCCATATTATACATAAGCATTTTCTCAACCTGGTCTTTTGGTAGCACATCGAGTTTTATAGAAATTTCATAATCTCTACTGTTCCTGTAGTCTTGCATATGAGCATCAATACTTTCTTTATATTGTTTTTCATAAATTCGAAAATCAATAGCCATATTACTTTCAGAGGAAACA
>DATERH010000268.1:0-3396 GCA_035271785.1 Buttiauxella sp. | reverse complement strand
GTGGCAGCGTCGCTCGGACGGTCCGGGCGCTAACGTAAAGCTGAGGAATTTATGACTGACTCCAGTCCAAAACGTCATTTTTCGCGTATCGATCGTCTCCCTCCGTATGTGTTTAATATCACCGCTGAACTGAAAATGGCGGCCCGTCGCCGTGGCGAAGATATTATTGATTTCAGTATGGGCAACCCTGATGGCCCAACTCCGCCGCATATCGTTGAAAAACTCTGTACGGTGGCGCAGCGCGAAGACACACACGGTTACTCCACTTCGCGCGGCATTCCGCGTTTACGTCGCGCCATTTCTGGTTGGTACAAAGAGCGCTACGACGTTGACATCGACCCTGAAAGCGAAGCGATTGTCACCATCGGCTCGAAAGAAGGCCTGGCACACTTGATGCTGGCAACGCTCGACCATGGCGACACGGTACTGGTGCCAAACCCAAGTTATCCGATTCATATCTACGGTGCGGTGATAGCCGGGGCGCAAGTGCGCTCAGTGCCATTGGTAGAAGGCGTGGATTTCTTTGCCGAGCTGGAACGTGCGATTCGCGAAAGCTACCCGAAACCGAAAATGATGATCCTCGGCTTCCCGTCGAACCCAACTGCGCAGTGCGTGGAACTGGAATTTTTTGAACGCGTTGTCGCACTGGCTAAGCGTTACGACGTGCTGGTGGTGCATGATTTGGCGTACGCCGATATCGTTTATGACGGCTGGAAAGCCCCGTCAATTATGGAAGTGCCAGGCGCTCGTGATGTTGCCGTAGAATTCTTTACCCTGTCGAAAAGCTACAACATGGCGGGATGGCGCATCGGGTTTATGGTGGGCAATAAAGAGCTAGTGAACGCGCTGGCCAGAATCAAAAGTTACCACGACTACGGCACATTTACGCCGCTGCAAGTCGCGGCGATTGCAGCACTCGAAGGTGACCAACAATGTGTGCGAGATATTGCCGAACAGTACAAACGCCGCCGTGATGTGTTAGTTAAAGGCTTGCACGAAGCGGGCTGGATGGTGGAATGCCCAAAAGCGTCGATGTATGTGTGGGCGAAAATTCCTGAACAATATGCGGCGATGGGGTCGCTGGAGTTTGCCAAAAAACTGCTTAAGGATGCGAAGGTGTGTGTCTCGCCAGGCGTCGGTTTTGGTGAATACGGAGATACGCATGTACGCTTTGCGTTAATTGAAAACCGCGATCGTATCCGCCAGGCGGTGCGCGGCATTAAAGCCATGTTCCGTGCCGATGGTTTATAGATAAGATTTTGAACCCGACTCAATATTGGCCCTAAATATTTTGCTTAAATATTTCGAGTTGCGGGTAGGTGGCAAAGGAGCAAATCCCCGGGAGCTTACTGACGTAAGTGACTGGGATGAGCGAGTACCGCCAACACCCCGCAGCTTGAAATATGACGGGTAAGCTTATTCAACCATCATCACAAACGTACCCACCCACACCAACAAAATGAACGACAATCCCATCATGAAATATTTCACGCTACATTGCTCCGCGCGTGAGTACGCGCAATTTTGCTAAAGAATTTAGTATAGATACAGGGGAATCGCCGTTAGGGATTTTTGGGATAAGTTCCATAATCTGTGGCTGTTTCACATTGTTATCAGTTACCGAACCATGGATTCGGCGGCGCTAATGTACTCCCCCAGCAAGGCAGATTACAAGGGGGAAAAGGGTAGCGGTAATCATTACGTGTCTAAAGGGTCGGAGTGTTGCCGATGCCGGATCTCAATAGTGCTGCAATATGGCGAGAAAGCATCTGTGTATTCAGCTCGGTTTTCCCTTCACGAAGATCTTGCTGCAAACGGGCAACGGGTAAAAGCGTTAAACCAAAGAGCGAGATAAGCAAAAATTCCGCCTCGAGATCGGGATTTAAGCGGCCTTCAGCTTGCCATTTGCGGATCTTTACCAACGCTGTTTCCCCTTCTTTCGAACCCAAGTGGACATCAATACGTTGTTTTAACAGCCCAGTTTCACTCAATACTTCCCGAATCCACAGTGGGGCAAACCACGGATGGAGTAATGAAACATCAATAAACTTTTGCGTCAGGGCCGTAAGAGCACTGACAGGGTCGTCAGGGTGCTGCTCGAACGTGCCGCCCATTGAGGCCCGCACAGGCATATAACGCTCATCAATCAATACATCCAGCAGTTGCTCGCGGGTTTTAAAATAGTAATGCAGCATCGCGGAGGTGACGCCAGCTTCCGCTGCAATCGCGCTGAGTGGCGTCTGTGCAATCCCAAATTTTGAAAACATTTTCAATGCGGTATTAAGCAGGAGCTCGCGTTTGTCTACCTGCTTGCTGGCCCCTGCGGGGCGTCCAGGGCGGCGGCGCTTTTGGTCGCCAGTGGCGAGTTTTTCGGATTTATCACTACCGTTTTCAGGTGACATTTTGTGCGTGCTCCATTGACCAGGTGAATCCATCGCGTTTATATTAATCATCTAATTAATTAATTACAAGCTAACCAATACAATGACAGCCACAGACACTCCCCAGACAGGAACGCAACAACAGGCAACGTCTATTCGTTTGCTGTTCTGCGCGCTGATGTTGGTCATGCTGCTCGCGGCACTCGACCAGACTATCGTTTCCACCGCCTTGCCGACTATTGTCAGTGAGTTGGGTGGGTTGGAACAACTCTCCTGGGTGGTCACCGCTTATCTGCTCTCTTCCACTATTGTGGTGCCGTTGTACGGTAAGTTTGGTGATTTGCTGGGTCGAAAAATTGTGCTGCAAACGGCGATTGTAGTGTTCCTACTCGGTTCGGTGCTATGCGGTATGGCGCAAAACATGACACAACTGATTCTGATGCGCGCTTTGCAAGGGTTGGGCGGTGGCGGCCTGATGGTGGTCACGATGGCAGCGGTAGGCGATGTTATCCCTCCTGCTGATCGCGGTAAATATCAGGGCTTATTTGGTGGTGTGTTTGGGCTTGCCACCGTGATTGGCCCACTGATTGGCGGCTTTCTGGTCGAGCATTTTTCGTGGCGCTGGATTTTCTATATCAACTTGCCACTCGGTGTTTTCGCGCTGCTGGTGATCGGTGCGGTGCTGAAACCGCAAACAGCGCGCATTCGTCACCAAATCGACTTTCTCGGCGCGGGTTATCTTGCGGCTTCGTTGACCTGCTTAATTCTTTTCACCAGCCAGGGCGGTACGGTGATGGCGTGGTCTGACCCGCAATTGTGGTGCATCTTTGCCTTCTTCGTGGTGACGCTTGGCGGTTTTATCTATGAAGAGCGACTGGCATTTGAGCCTATCATTCCGCTGGGCTTGTTCCGTGACCGCACCTTCTTATTGAGCTGCCTGATAGGTTTTATTATCGGCATGTCGTTGTTTGGTTCGATGACGTTCTTGCCGCTGTATTTGCAGGTAGTGAAGTCG
>DATERH010000267.1:0-4161 GCA_035271785.1 Buttiauxella sp. | reverse complement strand
GGCTTCGAAGCTACCGATTTTAGCCAGTTCCACATCTTCGAGGTAACCACGTTCAGCAGCGAACAGAACCAGAGACTGCTGCGCAACAGACATCGGCGCATATTGTTTCTGTTTCAGAAGCTCGGTCACTTTCTGACCGTGGCTCAACTGCTTACGGGTTGCGTCGTCAAGGTCAGATGCAAACTGAGAGAACGCAGCCAGTTCACGATACTGTGCCAGAGCGGTACGGATACCACCTGACAGTTTTTTCATGATCTTGGTTTGAGCTGCACCACCAACACGAGATACGGAGATACCCGGGTTAACCGCAGGACGAATACCGGCGTTAAACAGAGTTGATTCCAGGAAGATCTGACCATCGGTAATAGAAATTACGTTGGTCGGAACGAACGCGGAAACGTCACCTGCTTGTGTTTCGATAATCGGCAGAGCCGTCAGGGAGCCAGTTTTACCTTTCACTTCACCTTTGGTGAAAGCTTCGACGTATTCGACGTTTACACGCGCAGCACGTTCCAGCAGACGGGAGTGGAGGTAGAAAACGTCGCCCGGGAATGCTTCACGACCTGGTGGACGACGAAGCAGCAGGGAGATCTGGCGGTATGCAACAGCCTGTTTAGACAGGTCATCATATACGATCAGTGCATCTTCACCGCGGTCACGGAAGTATTCGCCCATTGCGCAACCAGCATACGGAGCCAGGTATTGCAGTGCAGCGGATTCAGAAGCAGTAGCAACAACCACGATGGTGTTAGCCAATGCGCCGTGTTCTTCCAGTTTACGAACCACGTTAGAAATAGTGGATGCTTTCTGGCCGATTGCAACGTAGATACATTTGATGCCGGAATCACGTTGGTTGATGATGGCATCGATCGCCAGAGCGGTTTTACCGGTCTGACGGTCACCGATGACCAGCTCACGCTGACCACGGCCGATTGGAATCATGGCATCAACCGACTTATAACCGGTCTGAACCGGTTGGTCTACGGATTGACGTTCGATTACGCCCGGAGCAATCGCTTCAACAGCAGCAAAGCCGTCGTGGTCCAGAGGACCTTTACCGTCGATTGGCGCACCCAAGGTGTTCACCACACGGCCCAGCAGGCCGCGGCCAACTGGTACTTCAAGAATACGGCCAGTACACTTAACTTTCATGCCTTCGGCAAGGTCAGCATACGGACCCATTACTACTGCACCCACAGAGTCACGCTCGAGGTTCAGTGCAATAGCGTAACGGTTTCCCGGAAGGGAAATCATCTCACCCTGCATTACATCGGCCAGGCCGTGTACGCGGATGATACCGTCACTTACAGAAACGATTGTACCTTCGTTGTGAGCCTCGCTCACAACACTGAACTGAGCAATGCGCTGCTTGATCAGTTCGCTGATTTCGGTGGAATTCAGTTGCATGCTCCAGTCCCCTTAAGACTGCAAGACGTCTGTCAGGCGATCAAGACGGCCGCGTACGCTACCATCTATGACCATATCACCCGCACGGATGATGACACCCGCCATTACAGACTTATCAATTTTGCAATTCAGCTTAACTTTGCGTGACAGACGTTTTTCCATCGCGGCGCTGATTTTCGAAAGCTGGGCTTCGTTTAACGCACTAGCAGAAGTCACTTCGACTTCAACCGTAGCCTCTTGGGCTGCACGCAGTTGAACGAATTGCTCAAGAACATCAGGGAGAACCTTTAAACGACCGTTTTCAGCCATCACCTTAATCAGGTTCTGGCCGTTGGCGTCTAACTGGTCACCACAAATAGAGATAAACGACTGAGAGAGCGTTTCCGGAGCAAAAGCGCCGGAAAGTAGCTCTGCCATTTGTTCGTTTTTAGTCACCTCGGCGGCGAAACTTAGCATAGATTGCCAGTTATCAACGCTCTGGTGTTCGACGGCAAAGTCAAAAGCTGCTTTGGCGTAGGGGCGAGCTACAGTTACAAATTCAGACATCAGCCCCTCCCTCCTTACAGTTCAGCGACCAGTTTATCAACGATGTCGCTGTTAGCAGCTTCATCTACGGAACGTTCAATGATCTTCTCGGCACCGGCAATTGCCAGCAGAGCCACATGCTTACGCAGTTCTTCACGAGCGCGTTTACGCTCTGCGTCGATTTCTGCCTGAGCCTGTGCAACGATTTTGTCACGTTCCTGCTCTGCCTCAGTTTTAGCTTCTTCAAGGATCTGTGAGCGGCGTTTGTTCGCTTGCTCGATGATCACCTGAGCTTCCGCTTTGGCTTTTTTCAGCTGGTCGGTCGCGTTGGCCTGTGCAAGGTCAAGGTCCTTTTTGGCACGTTCTGCAGAAGAGAGACCGTCAGCAATTTCTTGTTGACGCTTCTCGATGGCTGCCATTAATGGCGGCCATACGTACTTCATGCAGAACAGAACAAACAGGACAAACGCGATGGCCTGGCCGAGGATTGTTGCGTTAAGATTCACAGCACAATGCCTCTTTGTTAGTTAACGTTCTGATATTGCTTGATGAATTAAGCAATGCTTACTACGCGACGGCGAACATCACGTACAGACCCAGACCAACAGCGATCATCGGGATAGCATCCACCAGACCCATTACGATAAAGAACTGAGTACGCAGCAGAGGAATCAGATCAGGTTGACGCGCTGCGCCTTCCAGGAATTTTCCACCGAGGATGCCGATACCGATCGCCGCACCGATTGCCGCAAGGCCCATCATAATCGCGGCAGCCATGTACAGCAGATCCATATTCAGGTTTTCCATGACAGTCTCCAGTTTGTTTCAGTTAAAACGCAGTAGTGGTAAGTAAAATCAATGCTCTTCAGATGCCATCGAGAGATAGACAATCGTCAGAACCATGAAAATGAAGGCTTGCAGCGTAATGATCAGGATGTGGAAAATGGCCCATGGCACATTCAGAATCCACTGTGACCACCACGGCAACAGACCAGCAATCAGAATGAAAATCAACTCACCGGCATACATGTTGCCGAACAGTCGCAGACCAAGTGATATAGGCTTGGACAGTAGGCTTACCCCTTCAAGGATTAAGTTGAATGGTATAAATGCCCAGTGATTGAACGGCTGCAGCGTCAGCTCTTTCGTGAAGCCGCCAATGCCTTTCATTTTGATGCTGTAGAACAGAATGAGGATGAATACGCCAAGCGCCATGGATAGGGTGATGTTCACGTCCGCAGACGGCACCACACGCAGAGCTGGCAGACCAAAGATATGCTCACCGATATAAGGCAGCAAATCGATTGGCAGCAAGTCCATCAAGTTCATCAAAAATACCCAAACGAAGATCGTCAGGGCCAGTGGAGCGATAACTTTGCTTTTGCCATGGTACATGTCTTTAACACTACCATGCACAAAGCCGATAACTAGCTCAACTGCTGTCTGAAGTTTCCCTGGTACACCACTGGTAGCATTTTTTGCAACCTTGCGGAAGATAACCAAGAACAAGAAACCCAAGATGACCGAGAAAAACATGGAGTCAATATTGAGCATCCAGAAGGTGGCCGGGGGGTTATACGGATCCACCAACGAGAAAGTACGCAGGTCCAGCTGAAGGTTCATCAGATGGTGGCCTATATACTCCTGCGGTGTAGAGATTTCTCCTGCAGACATGATGCCTCTTACCCTTTGTTGTTAATTACAGCTGGTGCGAGTATCTGCACAACCAGCACCGAAACCCACGTCACAATAAGCGGCAACAATACCGCCTTAAAACCAGCTAACGCCACCACCAGTATGGTAAAGCTCGCAATCACCTTTAACACTTCGCCGATAGCGAAGGTCCAGGCCAAACGGCCTTTAGACGGTGTATGCACCTGGTGACGCCAGGCGAAATTCATAAATACTGCATTTGGCAACCAAGCTGCCAGGCCTCCGCCGAAAGCAGAAGCACCCCACACGGGGTCTTTGAGGCAAAACAGCAATCCAATTGCTATCACTGCTAGAAGCTGAAGGAACAGAAGCTTACGAGCAACGTTTCTACTCAATAGCGACACTGACATGGCGTATCCTAACTCCTGCTCCCTTCGGGGTATGTCGCGTGTCGTATAAAACTTCCTTTACGACTCCGAGTCAAGCCTCAAAAAGCGAGCAAATTATACGGTGCGGCCCCGTGATTTCAAACAATAAGTAGCAAAAAGGTGAACAAATGTTTAAATATTTTCCTGT
>DATERH010000266.1:0-11199 GCA_035271785.1 Buttiauxella sp. | reverse complement strand
AGTGCCTTACAGCAACAAGGGTTTGAACTGAAAGGTGAATTTAAAGGTCCGGGTGATTTGCCAGGCTACGTGATGGAATTACAGGGACAAGGCACGACGGTATTCCTCACCCCAGATAAACAGCACGCGATCATGGGTAATTTGGTAGATGCCACAGGTAAAAATCTCAGCGATGCTCAGGTAGAGAAATGGGTTTATGCACCTATGGCCAAAGAGATGTGGAAAAAACTCGAGAAGAATCACTGGATTGCGGTAGGCAAAGCTGATGCCCCACAGGTTGTTTACGCCTTTGCCGATCCTTATTGCCCGTATTGCACCCAGTTTTGGCAAAATGCTCAACCGTGGCTGAACTCAGGCAAAGTACAACTGCGTATATTGATGGTCGGAATGTTACGTCCGGACAGCGGTCAAAAAGCTGCCGCGATTATGATGTCTGAAGATCCGGCCAAAACGCTGGCGGAGTATGAGAACAGCAAAGGCAAAATGGCGTTGAACATTCCTGCGACCATCAAACCTGAAATCACCAAAGCACTGGAAGCGAATCTGGCATTAATGGATGAACTGGGTGGCAGCGCGACACCGTCTATTTATTACCTGAATAAAGAGGGGCGTCTGCAACAACATCAGGGTTTGCCTGATGAAAAAACCATGAAAACCATTATGGGTGACGATAAATAATCGTCGTCCGAAAAAAGTGCCCGTAGACGATATCTACGGGCACTCTATCAGGATTTTGTAGGGTGGATAAGCGCGAGCGTCATCCACCATTTCCCCAGACGTTTGATACTTAGCAGTAACGGGCGACAGCAGCACGCATGCCCTGGCTTAAAATAATCTGCATATCTTCGCTAACTTTCACCACCAGACCCGGGACTTGAGTCAAATCCTGGCCCCAATGATCGCTGTCGCTTAACACGGTTTCAACCAGCTGTTGCTCCGTGATTTGTTTGTCGCCAAGTGACGTCCACAGATGCTGATAACGGACTAACCAATGCTCGTCATCCTGCAAAGGATAGCTTTCGTTATTGCGCTCACCTTTATAGAACGCAATCAGGGCCGCCAAGGCGAAAGTCAGACGTGGAGGTAAAGTACCGCTTGTCTGCTGGCCTGCCAGCAATTGCGGCAAAATACGGGTGCGGAATTTGGTCATACCGTTAAGGGCGATAGACAACAACTGGTGCTGAATATACGGGTTCTGGAAACGGCTGGTGACGGCCTGGGCAAATGAGCGTAATTCGTCACGTGGCAAATCCAATACCGGAATGATCTCTTCAGCAATGGTTTTTTCCACAAAGCCACAGACTTCTGCATCGTTCATCGCTTCGCCAACGGTATTTAAACCCGCCAGATAGGCAACCGGAACCAGCGCGGTATGAGCACCGTTAAGGATCGCAACCTTGCGTTCTTTATAAGGTTTTATGTCATCAACGATCAGCACGTTCAGTGAGAGTTTATCCAGGCGCAGCTCTTGCGCAAGCGACGCAGGGCCCTGAATCACGAACAGGTAGAAGTGTTCCGCAGCGGCCAGGAAGCTATCTTTATAGCCCAGAGAATTTTCAATGTCGGCCGCTTCATCCCGCGGGTAACCCGTCACAATACGGTCAACTAGCGTTGAACAGAATGTGTTGGCGTCGTTCAGCCATTGAATAAAGGCTGCTGGCAGTGCCCATTCTTGCGCGTAACGCAGTACCAGCTCTTGCAGTGCATCACCGTTATAGTCGATGAGTTCGCAAGGAATGATCATCCAACCTTTATCCGCAGCACCATTGAAGTGACTGAAACGTTCAAACAGTAAACGAGTCAGTTTAGCGGGATAACTTACCGCTGGCGCATCTTCAAATTTATCGCCCGCGTGGTAGCTGATACCCGCTTCGGTGGTGTTGGAAAACACAAAACGCATATCAGGGTTATGTGCCAGTTTAAGGAACGTGTCGTACTCTTGATAGACGTTGATTTCTCTGTTCACTGAACGAATAAGGCGCGCGTCGCTTACTGCTTCGCCCTGCTCGTTCAGGCCACGAATCACCGTGGTGTAAAGCCCATCCTGAGTTGATAACGACGGTGGGAATGCACTGTCGATCGGACGTACGATAACCACGCCCGCATTTAAGTCCGTATGTTCATTGAGCAAATCGACTTGCCAGTCGATGAAAGCGCGCAGGAAGTTGCCTTCACCAAACTGGATAATACGTTCAGGATATTGAGTGCCAGGGAAATCATGACGATTAAGTGTTTTCACTATGTTGTTCCTTGGTGAGTACAGGATGAACGACCACAAATATCCTGACCAAATTATCAGAACTCAACGAAGTGAAACCCCGTTTTGATCAAACAAGAGTTGTTATACCAATTTTTTTTGGTACAACAACTCTTGCCGTTGTCTGGTTAACTGTTTGCCGTGCTGGTCTGATTGCGCCCATTGCGTTTAGACAGATACAAGTACTCATCGGCTTTCGCGAGCTGTGCGTTAAATGTATCGAGTAGCGTCTGTTTTTCCGGTAGCGTTGCCGCAAGGCCAATACTCACGGTGATAAACAGCGTTTGTTGCTGATAACGAAACGCAGTGAGTTCAATATCCTTACGGATTCGTTCAGCTATTTCGAGACCTTCCTCGTCTGAGTGAACGCTACAAGCCACCACAAACTCTTCGCCGCCAAGACGCGCCACCAGCCCTCCCTCGCCTACAATTTGCGATAAACGGTTGGCAAAAGCGGTTAATACAACATCACCGCATTCGTGACCGAAGCTGTCGTTAATACGTTTGAAGTAATCAATATCCAGCAGCATGACGCAGAGTTTTTGGTGGGGTTGATGCATTAATGGCGTTTTGTATTTCAGCGCTTCATAAAGCCCGGAACGAGAGTAAACGCCAGTGAGATAGTCATAATCGGCCCGTAGCGAGGTCTGTTTAATCAGCCGATTAATCGCATCAACACTGACGGAAACGATAAGCGGGCAAATCGCCATCGTGGCAATTCCAAGACGTGCGGAGAACATCCCACTCACCACCAACTGTTTGTCGGGGTAAATTGCGATGATGGAATTAGCCAATAAAATGATCTCCGCCCCACCAGTTAATAACGTCACCAACGCGGTCACGGGCAAAGGATAACGAATTGCACACCAGATGAGGGCTGGCAACGGAAACGCCAGGCTACCTGCACCACCAATCACCACTGATGCGATAACCGAAATGATGACGCCCAGCACAGGGTAAATTTTCGACAGATGAAAATCAGGTAACGTCTTCCATTGCGGCCAACTTGCCATAATCAAAAAAGGCATCATTAAAACACCGGTCGAAAATTGCTCGCTAAACCAGTCAGCGAATAGCGAAATGAAATGACGATAATCTGACGATGGGCCAGTTGAACCTATTGAACCTAATAAAGAACTGAGCAGGGAACCTATCAGACAAGTATAAAAAAGATTAAACGCATTGAGCGCCCAATTGTTTTCATCTTGTGTTCTGGAATATCGCAGTAATAATTGGGCGACGACAATAATAAATACCATATTCGACAGGTTGATTATCGCCGATTGCCATCCCCAATTCGTGGTGAAAGTGTCATACACCACCATAGCGCTATAGCAAACAACATAATAAACCGGGCGATTCAGAAACGGGTTGCGTAGAAACACCGCAGCCAGTATGGCGTTGAGCGGCCAGAACAGTGACAGCTCATCAATCAATCGAAGTGATGCGCCAAAAAAATAGAACACTGAGGTAATGACAAATAATTTAACCGCGTTATCCAAATGTTTGTGGGCCGAAAAAAACTTAAAGAAATTTATATTTAACATGCTGTTTCTACTCATAATTATTCATGTACTGCATAAAGCATTAAGGCATCAGGATGCGTGCAAAAATAAGATTTATCTTAGCATGTATTATCTGGTTCAACTTGTGGCCGACCAGGTAAGTGTGAAACTTGTGTCAAAATTTAAAAGATTGAGCGGCCAATCCTTTGTGCCAGAATTTCCAGTGCAGCGGTTCCGGCTAACGAGTTACCCGAGTTATCCAGCTCCGGGCACCAGACCGCAATAGACATCTCATGCGGCACAATGGCAATAATCCCCCCACCAACACCTGATTTACCGGGCATTCCTACCCGATACGCAAACTCCCCGGCACCATCGTACATACCGCTGGTGACCATCAGCGCATTAATCTGTCTGGCTTGTTGCGCCGTGATAATCGGTTCATCAAGGTGCAATGCACGCCCCTGATTTGCCAGAAATAAAAAGGTTTTCGCCAGTTCATTGCAGCTCATTTTCAGTGCGCAATAATGGAAATAATTCTGCAAGACGGTGATGACGTCATTATCAAAATTACCAAAGGATTTCATCAGCCAGGCGATGGCCGCATTACGCGCCGAATGCTCGAACTCCGATTTTGCAACGCGGGTGTCGTATGCCAGATTAGGTTGTTCCGCCATTGCCCGCACGACTTCCAGCATTCGCTGTTTCGGTGCGCTCAAGCGGGTCTGTAACATATCACACACAACCAACGCCCCGGCATTAATAAACGGGTTACGGGGTTTGCCCTGCTCAAGTTCCAACTGGAGTAATGAATTGAAGGGCTGCCCCGAAGGTTCTTTACCCACGCGAGCCCAGATTTCGTGCTCGTCATAACGCGCCATGGCAAGCGACAGACTCAGCACTTTTGAAATGGATTGAATGGAGAACCGCTCTGCCGCATCCCCGGCACTAAACATCTGGCCATCGACAGTACAAACTGAAATTCCCAGTTTGTTACCAGGAACTTCAGCTAATGCCGGAATGTAATCAGCAACTTTACCCTGACCGATGAGGGGCCGAACCTGCGCAAGAATATCTTCGAGCAATTGATTATCTAACAGACCTGGCACTGCAAACTCCTGAATAGCGGGTATTTTACGCCCGCCAGTATATCAGACGCAGTTCATCTCAGGCAGATGAAACGCACAACGGCACTTTCGAGACGATGAGATTCAGCGCGTAACAGACGGGAGATGACAGGCTTGACGCGGCGGACACTGTAGCGTTGATAAATACTCCACCGCATTCGAGATGGACGGCGAACTCGTCTGCTAACTTTTTACAATTTAATGAGAGTTAAATCACAAATTTGGTTGTACGCCAGGATTGATGGTTTTATGATCGATGCCTCTCCCTCCTTTTACTTACCAGCGCGAACACCATTTATGACAATAAGCAATGTTTCACGCAAAACGGCGTGGTTACGCGTCGTTACGCTCGCTGTCGCAGCCTTTATTTTTAACACCACGGAATTTGTTCCGGTCGGTTTGCTATCTGACATCGCTGATAGTTTTGGCATGCAAACCGCGCAAGTCGGGATCATGCTGACTATCTATGCATGGGTGGTGGCACTGATGTCTTTGCCCTTTATGTTATTGACCAGCAAGGTCGAACGAAAGCGGCTGTTAGTCGGCATATTCATTGTGTTTATCGCAAGCCACGTGCTCTCGTTCGTCGCCTGGAACTTTACCGTTCTGGTGATTAGCCGCATTGGTATCGCCTTTGCCCACGCTATTTTCTGGTCAATTACCGCATCGCTGGCGATTCGTATGGCACCGGCAGGCAAAAAAGCACAGGCGATGAGTTTAATTGCCACCGGTACAGCGCTGGCCATGGTGCTAGGTTTGCCACTTGGGCGAATCGTCGGGCAATATTTCGGCTGGCGCACCACCTTCTTCGCCATTGGCGTGATCGCAGCCATTACCCTGTTCTGTGTGATGAAACTGCTGCCTAAATTGCCAAGTGAACATTCTGGTTCACTGAAAAGTTTGCCCCTGCTATTCAAGCGCCCGGCGTTGGTCAGCATATACGCGTTAGTCGCGGTGGTCGTCACCGCGCATTACACGGCTTACAGCTACATTGAGCCTTTTGTGCAAACCGTGGCGGGGTTGAGCGCCAATATGGCGACCTTCCTGCTGTTGGTGCTGGGTGGTGCCGGGATTATTGGCAGCGTGATGTTTGGTAAATTTGGTAATCGACACTCCTCCACGCTCGTCAGTGGTTCGGTCGGTTTATTGGTGCTGTGTCTCGCGTTGTTGTTACCTGCCGCGCAAAATACCACTCACCTCACGCTGTTATGCCTGTTCTGGGGGGTTGCCATCATGCTCATTACCCTCGGCATGCAGGTAAAAGTTCTGGCGCTGGCACCGGATGCAACTGATGTATCAATGGCTTTATTCTCGGGGATTTTTAATATCGGGATTGGCGCGGGGGCATTGGTGGGGAATCAGGTGAGTCTGCATTTTGATATGTCCAGCATCGGCCTGGTCGGTGCCGTTCCTGCACTGGTCGCGCTTATCGCTTCGGTGTTGATCTTCCGCCGCTGGTCGGTGTCATTAGAAGAACAACCGCAGCACAGTTAATCGTGATGTCGGGTGGCGCAATGCTCACCCGACATCCCTTTTCCGACTCTTTCTTATTTAGACCGCCAAATTATTACCCGGGGAAATGGGTAATAATTTCCAACACGCCGTTAATAATAAACTGCACGCCCATACAGACTAATAAGAAGCCCATCAGACGAGAAATAGCGTCGATTCCGCCTTTACCCACAACACGCATAATTGCGCCAGAGCTGCGTAAACTCCCCCACAAGATAATCCCCACCAGGGCAAAGATTATTGGTGGAGCCACCAGCACAACCCAATAGGGAAAATCGATACCATGTTCAATCGTTGACGATGAACTGATGATCATTGCGATGGTACCGGGCCCTGCCGTGCTAGGCATGGCAAGCGGAACAAAGGCAATATTGGTATCCGATTCTTCTATCAACTCTTCAGCTTTGCTGTCAGCTTCCAGTGATTCATGTCCCTTTGGTTGCGGGAACAACATACGAAAACCAATGAAAGCAACAATTAATCCCCCGGCAATACGCAGGCCAGGTATGGAAATACCAAAGGTATTCATCACAACCTGCCCAGCGTAATACGCAACCATCATGATAATAAACACGTGGACTGACGCCATCATCGCGGTTTTATCACGGGCCTGTTTGTTCATATCTCCGGCGAGACCAAGGAACAATGCTACCGTGGTCAATGGGTTCGCCAGCGGTAACAACACCACCAGCCCCAAGCCTACGGCCTTAACCAATTCCATCATCTTTAGTCCTTAACGTCGGTTACTTTGCGTTGCTGAGTATAGCAGCCAACGTTGGTAACTTTCGTTCAAGGATTTGCCTTATTGTTAAAACTGAAGCGTTTTAGCAATTCGTGTCATCACCGATTCATCAGGTTGACTTATAGTTGCCTGAGCAATAATATCTGCCGTGATTAAATGTACTTGCCTGGGCAATCAAATGACAAACGCTAACAATCTGTTTAACGAAATGATCCCGCTCGGGCAGCTGATCTATATGGTTAACCAGTACAAGGATCGCCTGCTCAACGAGCACCTTTCCCCGCTGGATGTCACCTCACCGCAATTTAAAGTGCTTTGCTCCATCTACCGTGAAGAATGCATTACTCCGATGGCGTTGAAAAAAGCACTTTCCGTTGACCTCGGTGCGTTAACTCGCATGTTAGACCGTTTGTTATGTAAAGGATGGATCGAGCGTTTACCTAATCCAAACGACAAGCGCGGTGTACTGATACGGCTGACTCCTGCAGGAAAAACGCTTTGCGAAAAATGCCGCAGTCTTTTGGGGCAAAGCATGCATCAAGAACTGATCAAAAACCTGACAGCCGATGAAGCCGATACGCTTTATCACTTGCTATCCAAGGTATTACCGTAAACCTGAAAAGAGGTGAAACGATGTCCAGACGGAACAATGATTCAATAACAATTCAAAGTATTTTGGACTGGATTGAAGAGAACCTGGAAAACCCTCTGTCACTTGAGAAGGTTTCGCAGCGTTCGGGCTACTCAAAGTGGCACCTGCAAAGGATGTTTAAAAAAGAAACAGGCCATTCATTAGGCCAATACATCCGCAATCGCAAATTGACCGAGATCGCTCTCAAGTTGAAACAAAGCAACGAGCCGATTCTCTATTTAGCAGAACAATACGGATTTGAGTCACAACAGACTCTCACCCGCACGTTCAAGAATTACTTTTCTGTACCTCCTCATCGCTACCGTGTTGCGTGTTCAGGTGGTGAAGGAAAGTACATTCATCCGCTAAATCATTAACACTGTTAACAAATGCTATGCAACCGTCTGTTCATTCAGACACCGAGGATTTATGAAACGTTTTATCTCCGCGGCAAGCCTGCTTCTAATTCTGGCTTCCACTCATGCTCTGGCGGAGCAATCAAGTCAATTCAGTGTCGCGCAAGCCAATCAAGGCGACATGATTATCTCAACCTCGGATAACCATGTCGACAATAGCCATATCATGGGTGATAAGTCCGAATGGTTGGGTACGCCCTACTATCAAGAAAACAACAACTGATATTCGACTGCTGGCGGGAAATTCTCATCGCCCCGCCAGTGTTAACTCACCACCGCTCTGCGAATCCGCAAGCCAAATACGCTAATATACAACCCGCCCATAATCAGCAACGCCCCCGCTAACTGTGCAAGCGACAGGGTTTCGCCCAAAAGCCATGCGGCACTTGCCATCCCGACGACCGGGACCAGTAGCGATAACGGTGCAACACGCCAGGTTTCGTATCGCCCGAGCAAACTTCCCCAAATCCCGTAGCCGACAATTGTTGCCACAAACGCCAGATAAGCCAGCGACAAAATAGTCGTCATATCAATGGTTATCAGGCTTTGCCACATCACGGATGGGCCATCGAACAGGAAACTGGTGGCAAAGAATGGCAGCACCGGAATTAATGCACTCCACACCACCAAAGACATGATCGGCGGACGCGCATCGAGCTGCATAATTTTCTTATTGAAGATGTTGCCGCACGCCCAGCTAAACGCCCCTGCCAGCGTCAGCATAAAACCGAGCAATGCCACATGCTGCCCACCGAGGCTGCCTTCAATCAACACCAGCACACCGATTACAGCAAGGGTAATTCCCGCCACTTGCTTAGCTTGCAGGCGTTCTTTGAATACGCACACGCCAAGGATGATGGTGAAGAATGCCTGCGCCTGAAGCACTATCGAAGCAAGCCCTACGGGCATACCAAACTTAATGGCACTAAACAAAAATGCAAACTGCCCAAAACTTATCGTCAGCCCGTAAGCGACCAGTAAACGAAAGGGAATTTTCGGACGCGCGACAAACAATAACGCGGGGAAAGCGACCAGCAGAAAGCGCAGGCCTGCTAATAACAGCGGCGGCATATTATGCAGCCCCAATTTAATCACCACAAAATTCAGCCCCCACACCACCACTACCAGCATCGCCAGCAGTCCATCTTTGCGCGTCATGCTTCCACCCTTGTTGATATTGCAAGTTTGTTAAAACTTAAGGCTAATTCAACCGGGTGAATAGATACAGATGGCACTTATAAGCGTAAGTACAGAAAACCATGGGGTAGGTTCCTACCAACACATATCAACCTGGCATTACAACCCCCCAGCGCGCCGGAAAGTCTTTTTTACGTGTCAGGTCAATCGCATACTGCTTCAAAAAAATCACCGTATTTGTTATATTGTAGCTCAATGATTCTTCACCTCTGCGGTGCCAAAAAGAACAAGATTCACCGCAACCCAGGACACTAATATGTTAGATTACCGCTTCCCGACAGCTTTGCAGATGGTTCTCAGCGTAGCGATGGCGGAGCAATCGGGTGAACGTTCGACGAGTGCGATTCTGGCCTACGGTCTGGAAGCTAATCCGAGCTTTATCCGCAAATTGATGGTTCCGCTCACGCGTGACGGCATTATCGTCTCAACGCTTGGCCGCAACGGTTCTATTCATCTTGGTCGCCCGGCGGAAAATATCACCCTGCGCGATATCTACGTTTCCGTAATAGAAGATAAAAAGCTGTGGGCGTCGCGTCCCGATATACCGGCTCGCTGTGTAGTCAGCGCCAACGCTTGTTGGTATTTCAAATCTATCGCCGATGAAGCGGAGCAGGCCTCGTTAGAGGTATTAGCTCAACATACCGTGGCAAGCGCGCTAGAAGAGTTCAAAAAAACCGATACCAGCGGGTGCGTGCGATCCAATGCCTGAAATTGATGCCCAGTATAAAAAAGCGCAGTAATTAATTTCTTATTGCGAAAAAAAAACCGCCTTAACTGTGAAGGCGGTTTTTTGTTATCTGTGACCCGTCCTACGCAGGCGAAACGTCCCTTACCGGTTTGCCGCGCGTAACGAATTTACGCAGCGTAACGTAAAATACCGGTGTCAGGAACAGACCAAACAGCGTCACTCCCAGCATACCGGAGAACACCGTAATCCCGGTGACGCCGCGCACTTCTGCACCCGCGCCATGGCCGAGGATCAGCGGAATCGTCCCGGCAATAAAGGCAATGGAGGTCATAATAATCGGGCGTAAACGCAGGCGGCAAGCGTCCAGAGCCGCTTCCATGATACCTTTCCCCTGGATTTCCAGCTCGCGGGCAAACTCAACGATCAGAATAGCGTTTTTACAGGCCAGCCCCATTAGTACGACCAGACCCACCTGCACGAACACGTTATTATCGCCACCGGTCAGCCAAACGCCAAACAGAGCGGATAGCATCGTCATCGGGACGATAAGGATCACCGCCAGCGGCAACGTCCAGCTTTCATACAGCGCCGCCAGCACCAGGAAAGCCAGTAGAACCGCGACCGGGAATACGATCAGCGCCGTATTGCCCTGAGTGGCCTGCTGGAAGCTCAGATCCGTCCATTCAATATTCATCCCATTCGGCAGTATCTGCTTAGACATCTCGTCCAGTTGCGTCATCGCCTGCGTGGAAGAGAGTATGCGAGGATCGGCATCGCCAATGAGATCCGCAGCCGGATAACCATTGTAGCGAATCACCGGATCGGGCCCGTACGTGGTACTGATATTCACCATACTGCCGATCGGCACCATTTCGCCCTGATTATTACGGGTGCGCAAATTAGCAATATCTTCCACGCTGTCGCGGAACTGCCCGTCGGCCTGCGCCATTACGCGCCAGGTACGCCCGAACTGGTTGAAGTCATTCACGTACGACGAGCCCAGATAGGTTTGCAGCGTACCGAAAAGATCGGTCAGCGACACGCCCTGCGCTTTCGCCTTGTCACGGTCAACCTGCACGTCCAGCTGCGGAACGTTAGCCTGGTAGGTTGAGATCGGGAAGTGC
>DATERH010000265.1:0-10188 GCA_035271785.1 Buttiauxella sp. | reverse complement strand
GCTTGCAAGGTGATGAGCTACAGGTATAATCCACATCGTTTTCCGCATACCTCTTCGTGCCGAAGTGGCGAAATCGGTAGACGCAGTTGATTCAAAATCAACCGTTGAAAGACGTGCCGGTTCGAGTCCGGCCTTCGGCACCATTTGAATGTTCGAGAACGTCCGTAACAGTCCGTAAGTTACTAAAAATAAAGCCGAAAGGCTTTTTTTTTTGGTCCCAATTCGTCCGAGCACATCCGTTGCAATCCGGACATTGGTGGGGGCATAATTGGGGGCATCTTCACTTCGATTGAAAATGTGCCCCCAAAATGAAGCTCAACGCCCGCCAAGTCGAAACAGCCAAACCCAAAGAGAAAACCTACAAAATGGCCGATGGTGGCGGTTTGTATCTTGAGGTGACGAGCAAAGGATCTAAATACTGGCGCATGAAGTACCGGCGGCCAGTGGATAAGAAAGAAGACAGATTAGCTTTCGGTGTCTGGCCGACTATCACTCTTGCTGAAGCACGAGCAAAACGTGATGAAGCTAAAAAACTCCTCGTTCAGGGAATAGATCCAAAAGCTGAACAGAAGGAAGCCCAAGCCGAAACCTCCGGTGCCTATTCATTTGAAACTATCGCGCGTGAATGGCACGCCAGTAATAAGCGGTGGGGTGAATACCATAGCTCGCGTGTGCTTCGTTATCTGGAACTGTATCTTTTCCCACATATTGGCTCTGCTGATATTCGTAAACTCAAAACCAGCAATCTCTTAGCGCCAATTAAAGTCGTGGATGCCAGTGGAAAGCACGATGTGGCACAGCGTCTTCAACAGCGTGTTACGGCGATCATGCGATATGCTGTCCAGAATGATTACATTGATTCTAATCCAGCCAGTGACATGGCCGGGGCGCTAACCTCAGCCAAAGCTCGCCATTATCCCGCCTTACATTCAAGTCGATTCCCTGAGTTCCTCGCCCGTCTTGCTGCTTATCGTGGCTGCAAAATGACGCGTATTGCAGTCGAGTTATCTCTACTTACCTTCGTTCGCTCCAGTGAGATGCGATTTGCTCGATGGGATGAGTTTGATTTTGATAACGCTTGCTGGCGTATACCGGCGCAGCGTGAGGAAATTAAAGGAGTGCGTTATTCCTATCGCGGAATGAAGATGAAGGAAGAACACATTGTTCCGTTAAGCACTCAGTCTTTAGCTTTGCTGGATGAGTTGAAGCAGCTCAGTGGGGATAATCCACGGCTGTTTCCCGGTGATCACGATCCAAACAAAGTTATGAGTGAAAACACGGTTAATAATGCGCTCAGGACTATGGGCTATGACACTCAAACGGAAGTCTGCGGGCATGGGTTCAGAACAATGGCGCGTGGTGCTTTGGGTGAGTCAGGTTTGTGGAGTGATGATGCTATAGAACGGCAGTTAAGCCATTCTGAGCGTAATAATGTGCGTGCAGCTTATATCCATACTTCGGAGCATTTGGATGAGCGTAGATTGATGGTGCAATGGTGGGCTGATTACTTAAAAGCAAATAAGGAAAAGTATATTGCACCATATGATTATGCTAAATCTATATAAGCGATGAACTCCAACAGGAGTATGATTTATGCAACAATCATCACAATTCGCTTAATTAGCTATTTTATCAGGCTTGTAATGTGATGAAAATCAAGAGTAATCTGTATCATGAAAATTCTTTACTGGACAAAAAAACACTAGCTAAAGGAATTTGCCATGCCGAAATTAAGAATATATTTTTCTGATTTTTTTAATGTTACACCAGAAAAAATCAAAGAATACGGTGCTTTTAATATTTCCTTAATTAATGACTTACCTCTTTTTATAGACCCATTTCTGTTGTTTAATAATGATAAATATAAAGATCTACATCAAAACATAATAAGCTATGTCTCTTTTTTAAGAGACCGATCTCAACATGGTGAATTGAATCGTGGTTTGGTTAAAAGTTGGTTTTTATTCCCGGAAGTAAAGCAGAACTGGCTTGGTTATAGTTTGGTTGGCAATGGCGGGAGTGGTCTTGGAATTGATTTTGCGAAATCTCTTAATTCATCTTTTTCAAATATTTTAAAAAATTTCGGTAAGGAAGAAATAACTGAAGGTAGTCATCTTGAAAAACTATGCCTGATAAAGGAAGGTATAGGTAAAGATAGCGTAAGTGATTTCACTACAAATCTTATTAAATCTTATTTGTTAAAGTATACTGAGTGTTTCGCTCAAAAGAATATGGACAAAAAATATCTTTCCGAACATTTAGTAGAAAAGGTTGAGTTCAATTATGAGACTAGAAGTTGGTTACCAAAGAAGTTTACGTTGCCAACATATGATGGGGATTATGTTCTATTAACACCGAGAGATATTCTTACAAAAGATGAGACATGGATTAATAGAAATGAAATGATAGAAGATTTTAGAGATATATGTAATAGCATATCGAACGATCAATTACGTGGTCAGTTATCAGATTATTTTAACAGGTGTTTACCTGATGAGCCAAAGAAAAAAGAGAGAGAGCTGGCTGCGGATTTAACAATAAAAAACTACCCCAGCTTTATAGACTATTATATTCGCTATAAAGAACAAAACTCAAGTGCTGCTAATCGCGAAAGCGATGCTAAGGTTAGTGAAACTGAGCATAGATATATCGAAGCCGTTCAGCTTCTGGTTGATATGATTTTTGAAAGGAATGAAGAGTTTTTTAATACAAAAGATGATACATTCGATGAAGCATATCAGCGCGTTTGTTACCTTAAGCAAGTCATTGAAAATAATAATGGGTACAAAGTATTTTACTTGAGTGGTGTTCCTGTTAAGCGAGAAGCTGATTTACAGTTAATGTTTAGGTTGACCTGGTTTGCTAGCATTTCAGATGTGAATAGTGAAGTAGATAATGGTAGAGGGCCTGTTGATTACAAAATATCACGAGGTTCGAAAGATAAAACATTAGTCGAATTTAAATTAGCTAGCAATTCAAAACTTAAGCAGAATTTAGCAAACCAAGTGAAGGTTTATGAATCTGCGAATGAAACCAAGAAATCAATAAAAGTTATTTTGTATTTTAATGATACGGAGTTATCGAGATTGATTAAGGTATTTAAAGAGCTAGGAATTAAAGAGGGCAAGGATTTAGTCTTGATTGATGCAAGACCTAATAAAGTGTCCGCATCGAATGTAAAATAACCCCTGGCGGGGTTATTTTTTTATTATTTCTTTTAACTCATCAATACTAAATGCGGGGTTTCTTTTATGAATCATTCTATGACAGTTTGAACAAACAGTAATGACATCTTTTAGATACGTTTCAACCACCTCTTTTGAGTTACCTTCAGACAACGGATTTAAGTGGTGGCATTCTATGAAATCTTTGCCAATATCACCGTAACACTCTTCAAAATCAAATCCACAAATATGGCAGCGATATCCATGTGCTTCCTTTGCTAATGAAACAAGTCTTGGGTTTCTGGAGAAAAAAGAAACTTCCTTCCTATGTCTTAATCCTTCTATAAATGGTGCTTCATAATTTAAATCATCTTTTAATGATGGTTTTCTTATTTTTTTAAGATAACCTTCTGGCCCGTTATGAACTTTAAGTCTATCCTCTGTGATTCTGTAAATATTGCCGTTTGGCCTGAATTTATTATTATACCCTAAATCATTTACTAACTCTTTCCATGTGTAGCTAATCACTTCTGTTTCAAATAAAAATATCAATGGAAAACGATCGTTACCCCATAATGATTGTGATAATTCAGGGGCTGTTTCATTGAGTATAAATTTAATCTTGCATAATATTGGTATATCCCCATCTCTGGCTCTGGTTTTGACGAGCATAACAAAATCACCTGGCTGGAGTTTTTTTATTATAGTTGCAGCCCCTTTAGGTACGCCCCAAACATTGCACAATCCATCATTAAATTCTTTATCTAATGCTTCTTGGGTTTGCTCTGGGCTATTTGTGTATTTAACTATGTTGTCTGTCTTTATTTTATTGTAAACCGTTTTAGGGAAGGCACTTTCAGCACCTTTAATCCCAACCTCATGAAAATAAAATTGCATGAACAATTCCTTATGTCTTCACGTTAAGCATAATTCACATTACATGTGAGAATATACGTATAGATGTATGTTTGTAAATATATGTGCCTGTAAAAGTTGGAATGGTGTTTTTTCAATATGCACCTTAAGCATTTCTTTACTGCCTTCGCATTCTCTGTTTGGAGCTATCTCAACGGTAACCATGCTGATTCATTTTAATTTTGATACTAAATAAATGAATGATCTGGTTGCGCGCAATGCTATCCCCGCCACGCCTGCCCGCTTCATGGGTGGGTTTTAATGTAGGTGCATGAACACCCCGGAGCCGCGCCAGCACTAGGGTGATGAGGTGTGAAAAATACGGGGTTTTACATGCAAAACCATGCACCGTAATGCATGGTTTATTTGAATTTAATGGCGGGATTTTCAGGTCGATTTTATGCGGGTGGTTGCTGGCTCAGTTCTGTCTGCCGGTGCGCGTAAACATGGTTTTGTGCCGGTGTATATTTCTGCTGAGTATCAGCCCGCGAAGCCTTATCAGGCCTGAATCCGATGGCTGTCAAAATGTCACTATTTTCTGCTGTGTAATGAATTTCCGGGCCGGTCGCCAGATAATCCCGCAGGGCTTCCCCGATGTAATGCGTCGCTCGTCGTATGGCCAGCTCGCGGATTGCCGCCGGAAGCTGATTAATCCCCATTAATTCCGGTGCCAGCGTACTGACCAGTGCTGCCCCGTTCTGCTTCATAAATGCATTGAGTGAATGACAAATACTGGTGTGCTGTACCGCTTCATGCGAGCGAATATAACGCCCCGCCGCACAGGTAATTTCCCACTGTTTTACGTCGATATATTCACTCAGATAACTAATCCGCTCCGCGTTCCGGGGATGTCCCGGTGCAAGCTGTTCATCCAGCGCCGTTTCGGCAGTTTTCAGTTCATCTTTTTTATTCTGCCAGGCGGTTTTATTCGCCTGACACACTGCAAAGGTCTGCTGTAATGGTGTGTCGCTCATGGATTCATCCCCGGCTGGTCATTGTGTTGCTGACGGTCGCTGTTTCGGTGCTTTATCCATTTCACCCTGGATAAATTCATCTGCCGGTTCATCTCCGGTCACCGGATGACAAATAATCGACTCAACGGACTCCATCGACCGGAACGTCGCTGAGCAAAGCACATTCTGGCACTGGTAATAGCGATGTTTGACACTGTCAGACAGATAACGGCTGGTACGTGAATGCGCTGAGGTTTTGCAGAACGGGCAGTGCATCATGATCAGCCCTCCTGTTTTTTGTCTGCTTTCTCCGCCAGCTCTTTGGCTACTGGAAATGGAACACGGCTTATAACCGGCTGTCGGTGGCCGAAACGCCGATGTACCGGGTTAAACAACTGTTCGGTGGGCACCTGACGCTGCGTGACTACGATGGGCAGGTTGGTGAGGCTATGGCCATGATCCGTGCCTTAAACAAAATGACGCGTGCAGGGATGCCAGAAAGTGTGCGGATTGCCTGAGGAGGTCAGTGACGGGAGGCGCTTTTATCTATCAACAAAGCCTATGTATATATGTAAAGAATGTGAGTCTTCTTGAGTTTGTAAAACAGGTTTATTTAAACCAACCCATTACAACCACCGCCAAATCATCTTCAACCGTATAAAAGTAACAAGCCGGAACCTTCAGCACTTCTGCCAACTTACAAGCCAATGCGAAATCAGGCGTATGAATCCCACGCTCATATTGATTCATTCGTGCACTTGCTGTGGCTTCATCAATACCTGCAAGAATACCTAACCGCTGCTGGGATAAACCGGCTTTAAGACGCGCTTCTTTTAAACGGTGCGGGAGCATGATGATCCTGAAAGTTTGGAAACAGAATCACGATTTTGGTAGCTGCTAGTTGAAATTGTACTAAGTAATACTTAGTATTTGTGGCGATAAGTTGAACTGTTGACCTAAAACAAAGGAGTGAATTAGATGGAAAGAATCGACATGCATCCAGCTGATATTATTGCAAAATTGAAGAAGCAAAAATCATCGCTTGCCGCCTTATCTCGCCAGGCAGGTTTAAGTTCGTCAACGCTGGCAAATGCACTTTCTCGCCCATGGCCAAAAGGCGAGTTATTGATTGCGGGTGCGTTAGGAATTGAACCCTCTGAAATCTGGCCGAGCCGCTACTACGATAAGAATGGAAAGGTTATTGATCGTCAGAAATTAATGCGGTCAGCGAGAGCAAATTGAAATAATGCTGAGGCACAGTCTCTGCTGCTTGTGTCTAGCCCCCGCATTCCCCAAGCCGGGTCCCTTCCTAAATCCCCGGCTTAACAATCACCTTCATCACTAAACTCCCGTTACCTGGCACCACCTCACCAACAATTCAATAAGCTTCCCATTTCCCTTCTCAGCACAAACAAATTATTGCGATCGCCTTCGCATCGTGGACAATGCTTAACCATCAGTTTCATTTACATCACTGAAATCAATAGTTTTATTTAAGTCACGGGATGGGCAATGGACAGTAACACTCAGGGATTCACATCATACTGGCGTAACTCCTTAGCAGATGCTGAGTCTGGCAAAGGGGCATTTGAGCGTAAAGATGCCGATAAATTCACCCGCTGGATGGATATCACCACGGGAAGGCTGGATGAAGAGACTGTTCACGCATTTTTTGACGGTGAAGACGACGCGGTTAAATCGGTCGAAGTATTATTACGGCCAAAAGCCTGGATTCGCCTGATAAAGCATGGCAAAGAGCGCACGGCTGGTGCGCCTGGCATCGTCACTCCGTTGGTGACTTCTGCGCTACTGAACCGCGAAGGTTTTTTGTTTCCCTCGGCTCCCGCCACCATTCCTCGTGACCTGCTCGAACCGCTCCCCAAAGGCACTTTCTCAATTGGTGAGATGGCGGATTATGACAAATACAAAACCACGCATAATTCGTTCACCTTTGGTGAGGATGTCGAACAGCAACGCCGCGAGGAAAATGACGAGCAGCGGGCGGAGCGTTATGCAAAGCATCAGTTGCAGTGGCAACATTATCTGGCTGATATAGAAAAGCTGCTGGGAAACGTGGCCGCAAAATGGATCGCCACCCACGAACAATACGTACCGGCTGGATATGGCTATGTTGTCAAAGCAAACCAGCCCGGCGGGGCCAGTAAACATATCCTTCCTTTATATGACCATCTTCTGATGTGCAAAAAAGAGGTTCCGTTACTGGCGCGTTTCGCTTCAATGCAAATGCCTCCCGTAGAACCTCTCCTTGCCGCCAATGCAAAGTTCAGCGAGCGTCTGGGGCATTCCGGGGATGAGTTTCCGCTGGCAAAGGCGCAGCGCGATGCTCTGAGCCATTACCTCACCCAGCAGCCGGGCGATATGCTCGCCGTTAATGGCCCGCCGGGAACGGGGAAAACCACTCTGGTTCTTTCTATTATTGCCACTGAATGGGCAAGAGCCGCTCTTAACAAAACCGAGCCGCCAGTGGTTATTGCGACTTCAACCAATAATCAGGCTGTCACTAACATCATTGAAGCGTTCGGTAAGGATTTTGGTCACGGAACCGGAGCCATGACCGGGCGTTGGTTGCCTGAGTTGAAAAGCTATGGCGCTTACTTTCCGTCTTCGGGCCGAAAGGCAGAGGCTGCCAAAAAATACCAGACGGAGGATTTTTTTAATCGCGTGGAATCTCTGGAATATGTTGAGGATGCGCAGGCCTTCTATCTCGAAAGGGCAAGGGCGGCGTTCCCGTCGATGGAATGTCGTTCGCCCGAATGCGTCGTGGAACTTCTACACGATCGTTTAACCGAGCATTTCGTGCAGCTTAAGCAAATCGAACCCGCATGGAATAGCCTGAATCGCATCCGCCAGGAGCGGAAAGCCATTAGCGAAGATCTCGACCAATATATTCAGGACAAAAGCAGCTTACTTCTCGAGAGCACGAACGAAATCGCGTTTTTAACTCTTGGTAAAAAGCAGTGGCAGCAATATCGCGCCGATGAGTCGATGGTGTATGCATTCTTTTCCTGGATCCCCGCCGTTCGAACTAAGCGCTACTACAAAATTAACCTTTTCCTGGACGCGACGTTCGGCACAAGAATGGCTGCATTCCATGGCGAGGTGCCGGAAAATGTCGACGCATATATCGACTGCCTGATTATTCAAGCGCAAAAAGAGCAGGGCGAGTATCAGCTGCAAATCGATCTTGCGCAGGATGTTTCCCGGCGTGAAAGCGAGGCTGCCCGGTGTTGGTACGATCTGAACCAGTCACTCGGGCATGTTGGCGAAGAAGAACTGAGCCTTGTAGTTGCCGACGCGCTTGCCGATACGCAGATCCGCTTCCCTGCTTTCCTGCTCGCGACCCATTACTGGGAGGGGCGCTGGCTGATGGATATGGCCGCCATTGACAATACTCAGGGTCCTAAAGGAGCGAAAGCGATTAAGGCTCGCTGGCAGCGAAGAATGAAGCTTACCCCTTGCGTGGTAATGACCTGCTACATGCTGCCTAATCATATGGTCTTCAGGGAACATGTTGGTGGGGCCAAGAAGTTTGATGATAGCTATTTATATAATTTTGCCGATCTGCTGATCGTTGATGAGGCGGGGCAGGTACTCCCGGAGGTCGCTGCGGCTTCCTTCGCATTGGCGAAAAAAGCGTTAGTGATTGGCGATACCGAACAGATCTCGCCTATCTGGAACAGTTTACCCGCCATTGACATAGGCAATATGGTTGAGGAAAACATCCTGCCCGGCGGTACTCAAGAAGAGCTGGCGGAGGCCTACACGCTGATATGTGATTCAGGTAAAAGCGCTGCATCGGGAAGCGTAATGAAGATTGCTCAGTTTAATTCTCGCTATCAGTACGACCAGGATCTGGCTCGGGGGATGTACTTATATGAGCACCGTCGCTGTTACGATGACATCATCGGCTACTGTAACGAGCTCTGCTATCACGGCAAGCTACAGCCGAAACGCGGAACCGAAAAAACGACGCTTCTTCCGGCGATGGGTTATCTGCATATTGATGGCCTGGGGCTGCAGGCAAATAGTGGGAGTCGTTACAACACCTTTGAGGCTGAGACGATAGCAGCCTGGCTTGCGGCGCATAAAGATGAAATAGAACATCATTACGGCAAGCCACTGCATCAAGTGGTCGGTGTCGTTACGCCGTTTTCGGCGCAGGTTAACGCTATCAAAGTGGCATTACGTAATCTCGACATTAACTGTAGCGGTGCTGAGGATTCTCTGACGGTCGGCACCGTGCACTCCCTGCAAGGGGCGGAAAGGTCTATCGTCCTCTTCTCGCCGGTTTACTCCAAACATGAAGATGGCGGGTTTATCGACAGCGACAGCAGTATGCTGAACGTTGCTGTCTCCCGAGCGAAAGATAGCTTCCTGGTCTTTGGCGATATGGATTTGTTTGAGACTCAGCCTGGCTCTACGCCGCGAGGCTTGCTGGCAAAATACCTCTTTGCTGCGGATAGCAACGCAATGCATTTTGAGTTCCAGGAGCGCAAAGATTTAAGCGCGGCACAAACGCAGATCTCTACCCTCCACGGTGTGGAGCAGCATGACACTTTTCTGAACCAAACTTTTGCCACCATCGGAGCGAGCATTACTGTTGTTTCTCCCTGGTTAATCTGGGAAAAGGTTGAGCAAACTGGCTTTCTGGCGTCAATGATCCAGGCGCGTTCGCGTGGCGTCGAAATCACCGTAGTGACGGACAGGAATTTTAATACCGAACATGCTGATTATGAAAAACGCAAAGAGAAACAGCAGCGTCTTAATGTTGCCGTGGAAAAGCTCAACGAGATGGGAATCACTACGAAGCTGGTCAAGCGCGTCCACAGTAAGATTGTGATTGGGGACGAGGGGCTACTGTGCGTAGGTTCGTTTAACTGGCTCAGCGCTGCACGAGAAGAGAAGTATCAACGCTACGATACATCGATGGTTTACCGTGGAGAAAGCTTAAAAGCTGAAATAAAAACGATATGTACCAACCTGGAGCAGCGCGTTTGTGGATAACTTTGTGCACAACTGCGTATAAGGCGGGGTTTTGCTGGGGATTGCAGCAGTCAGTCAACTTATTGCAAATCTGGGGTTGCAGCCTCCGGAGAACTCCCTATAATGCGCCTCCATCGACACGGAACATGTGA
>DATERH010000264.1:0-6018 GCA_035271785.1 Buttiauxella sp. | reverse complement strand
AAATAATTCGAGGTGCAGGTAGGCGGCAAGTAAGCAAATGCCGATGGGCTTACTTAGGTAAGTGATTATTCGGCCCATCCATGGGTCTCACCCCTTCGGGGCGCTGCTAACAGCGTTCAAATCGGCTCCTGGCAGATTTGTCAGGTGAGCGTGTGCAGCCAACGCAACAGCAACTTGAAGTATGACGGGTATAAGCATGGGTTCGCCCGTGCTTTTTTTTCCTTTCTTTCCTGACTTGCGCCCAATAAAAAACGCCCCAGTCATTACTGACTGGGGCGGCTAAAATATTCAGCCAAATCCGATTACGTGAAGTAAAAGGTCTGAAAGATAGAACATCTTACCTCTGTACCCTACGCAAATAACTCTACTCCTTTTTATTCGGATGAAAAAGTATTTTTTGTAGTTTTTTTTCACTCTTCACACACTAATCTTGAATCATCATCACAAAAAGCTATGACTTATGTTCTTTAGTTACAGAACCTATTTCAAATTAGTGCGCTTCATCCCAATTTGCACCACTCCCAACTTCCACCAGCAAAGGAACGTCCAGTTTCATGCTGCCTTCCATCAATTCGTGGACTTTCTTCGATACGGCCTCCAGATCGTCCTGATGAACTTCGAATACCAATTCATCGTGTACCTGCATGATCATTTTTACACGAGGTTTATCTTTCTCAAGCCAGGCATCGACGGCAATCATCGCGCGTTTGATAATGTCAGCTGCCGTTCCCTGCATCGGGGCGTTGATAGCCGCACGTTCAGCGCCAGCACGGCGTGCCGCATTACTAGAATTGATGTCCGGTAAATACAGACGGCGCCCGTCCAGCGTTTCGACATAACCCTGATCTTTCGCCTGCTTGCGGGTGCGCTCCATGTACTCCAGCACGCCAGGATAGCGTTCAAAGTAGAGATCCATGTATTTCTGCGACTCTTTACGCGGGATATTGAGCTGGCGTGACAAGCCAAATGCGCTCATACCGTAAATCAGACCAAAGTTAATCGCTTTGGCACTGCGACGTTGTTCACCAGAAACACTATCCAACGGAATACCAAACACTTCGGAAGCGGTAGCACGGTGAATATCTTTACCTTCTGCAAATGCAGTCAATAGGCCCTTGTCGTGAGATAAATGCGCCATGATGCGCAGTTCGATTTGCGAGTAGTCGGCAGAAACGAACAAGTAATCTTTTGGAGCAATAAAGGCCTGGCGAATACGACGCCCTTCTTCATTACGCACCGGAATGTTTTGCAGGTTCGGTTCGGTAGAAGACAAACGCCCGGTCGCGGCCACAGCCTGATGGTACGAGGTATGTACGCGCCCGGTTTTCGGGTTAATCATGAGCGGTAGCTTATCGGTATAAGTCGATTTCAGCTTCGCCAAACCACGGTGTTCAAGAATGACTTTAGGCAGCGGATAATCCAGAGCTAATTCTTCCAGCACTTCCTCAGAAGTAGAAGGCGCGCCACCAGGGGTTTTCTTCAGTGGCTTAATACCCTGTTTTTCAAAAAGAATAGTCTGCAACTGTTTCGGAGAAGAGAGGTTAAACGGCTCGCCCGCAATGTCGTGAGCCAGAATTTCCAGCTCCGCAAGGCGTTTTGTCAGTTGCTCAGAATGGGTGTGTAGCACGGCAGGGTCGATCTTCACACCATTGCGTTCAATGCGTGACAGTACTGGCACAAGTGGCATTTCGACATTTTTGAAGACGCTTAATGGCCCTTCTCGTTTCTCAAGCTTCGGCCACATCTTCAGATGTAACTGCAAAGTAACGTCGGCATCTTCTGCAGCGTAACGCCCAGCTTGCTCAAGATCGATCTGATTAAAGGTCAGCTGCTTTTTACCTTTACCAGCAATCTCTTCAAATGTGATAGTTGTGTGTTTAAGCCAACGAGAAGCCAAGCTGTCCATGTCATGTCGGCCTGCAACGCTATCAAGAATGTAAGACTCAAGCATGGTATCGAACTCAATTCCGCGTAGCTCGATATCGTAGTTCTGCATGATGCCGCGGTCGTACTTCAGATTTTGCCCAACTTTAAGAACACTTTCATCCTCAAGTAATGGTTTGAGAAGTTCAAGCGCACGCTCACGAGGAATTTGTACCGGCGCATCTAAATAGTCATGCGCGACAGGGATGTAGCACGCAACACCCGGTTCAGTGGCAAATGAAAGCCCCACCAGGTTCGCACTGATGTTATCCAGGCTGTCAGTTTCAGTATCGAAGGCGATGACCGGCGCTTTCTTCAAGCGAGCGATCCACTCTTCAAGAACAGTCTCGTCAAGAATGGTGACATAGTTGTCATAAGACAGCACGTTGGCTGGCTCTTCCGGTTCAACTTCAGCTTCAATCTCGATGGTTTTTGGCGATTGTGCTGCAGGTTTCGCGCCCTTAGCCTGCATCCACTTGCCCGCTTCAACGTCCGTAATCCAGCGTTTAAATTCGTACTGCTTGAACAGGCTGAGCAACTCTTCATCTGCTGGCTGCTGCACTTCTAATTGCTCGCAACCTAACTCGAGCTCAACATCCGTTTTGATGGTAGCCAGTTTATAGGACAGGTAAGCAAGGTCTTTGCTTTGCTCAAGCTTCGCCGCCATAGTTTTCGCACCACGGAACGTCAACTCTGCGATTTTTTCTGGGTTGGCATACAGCATATCCAAACCCCCTAAGCCTTGCAGTAGTGCCTGT
This sequence comes from Buttiauxella sp., assembly GCA_035271785.1. Lineage (GTDB taxonomy): Bacteria > Pseudomonadota > Gammaproteobacteria > Enterobacterales > Enterobacteriaceae > Buttiauxella. The sequence goes on along the minus strand of DATERH010000264.1, from coordinate 3,337 downwards.
GCGGTTTTCTCACCAACACCTGGGACACCAGGAATGTTATCTGATGAATCACCCATTAAGGCCAGGAAGTCGATAATCAACTCAGGAGGCACGCCATATTTAGTGCGAACTTCATCCGGGCCAAGGATAGTGTTAGTCATGGTGTTGATAAGCGTCACGCCCGGTGTAACCAACTGCGCCATATCTTTATCGCCGGTACTTATCAGTACTGGACGGCCCACTCGTTCCGCCTCAAGCGCTAGTGTGCCAATAACGTCGTCGGCTTCCACGCCTGAAACTGCCAGCAGCGGCAAGCCCATGGCTTTTACCATCGCATGCAAAGGCTCAATTTGTGCGCGCAGATCGTCAGGCATTGGTGGTCGGTGTGATTTGTAATCCTCAAACAACTCGTCACGGAAGGTTTTACCTTTAGCATCAAACACCACAGCGGCGTGAGTCGGTTGGTACTGCAACAATAAGCTGCGCAGCATGTTCAGCACGCCGTACATTGCCCCGGTCGGTTCACCTTTGCTATTGGTCAGCGGTGGAAAAGCGTGATACGCACGATAGAGATAAGAGGAGCCATCAACGAGGATAAGTGGATTTTGCGCGATCTGAACCATAATGTTCCGTTCCGTGACTGATTTTAGTTTATAGGTAAAGGATGCCATAGCCTGGCTGAAAACATGAACTTTTGAGGCAGATAAGGTGAAAAGTTTTGTTGATCTTCGAGATCGGCCCCACGATCAATATTGTGGATAAGTTTGTGCATAAATTTTTAAGCAGTTGATATTTACGGAAGAAGGAAATCATCACTTAAGTAAATATTGCTATTTTTCAATATCTTGAGTTTAACTCATTCATCTGGATGTCATTTTTTGAATGATCGACAAATGTGGATATAAAAATAAATTATGTTTTAGACCGATATTATTCAAAGCCGTAGTATTCAGATTTTTTATTAGCAGTTTTAGTTTCATCACTGGTGATAAATTTCTGATAAAATTTAACTCTATTATTCTGTTTCCAGTACCCGACACTCCTTAACCATCTGAAAAAATTATTTATGTCGAGATTATTCGCCGCGATAACGTTGATTCTGAGTGTCGCTCTTACTATCGTGGTCACTGTAGCCTGCTCAGTACCTATTATTATTGCTGGCATCATCAAGCTACTACTCCCTGTTCCCATCATCTGGCGCTCAATCTCGGTATTTGCTGAATTCATGATGTATTGCTGGTGTGAAAGTTTGGCTTTTTTACTCAGGCTAAATCCACACCTGAAGTGGGATGTTGAAGGACTCCACGAACTCAGCAAAAAAAACTGGTATCTACTGATTTGTAATCACCGAAGCTGGGCTGATATCGTTGTTTTGTGCGTGCTGTTTCGCAAACATATCCCAATGAATAAGTACTTTTTAAAACAACAACTCGCCTGGGTACCCTTTATGGGGCTGGCTTGTTGGGCTTTGGATATGCCATTTATGAAACGTTACTCACGCGGATATTTGTTACGTCATCCGGAACAACGTGGTAAAGACGTCGAAACCACTCGCCGTTCTTGTGAAAAATTCCGCTCTCACCCAACGACCATCGTGAATTTTGTCGAAGGTTCGAGATTCACGAAAGAGAAGCGTTTACAGACCCGTTCGGCTTTTCAAAACCTACTTCCACCAAAAGCCGCTGGCATCGCAATGGCTCTCAATGTGTTAGGGAAACAGTTCGATAAGCTGCTGAATGTGACGCTTTGTTATCCTGAAAATGCACAAAGTCCATTTTATGACATGTTAACCGGGAAGATGACGCGAATTGTCGTGAGGGTGTCGCTGGTGCCGATTACAGGGGATCTGCATGGCGATTATGTGAATGATAAAGCTTTTAAACGTCGCATCCAGCAATGGCTAAATGCGTTGTGGCATGAGAAAGATCTGCTACTGACAAATATCAAACAGTAAAAGAAAGCCGGTCAATGACCGGCGTTTTTTGTTATTTCTGTTCAACCAGGAACTTGGCGACTTCAGCATATTGCTGAATAAACACGTCCATGTTGCTGGAGTCGATGCCTTGTGGATTCAACTGATATTTCCCGTTTACAAACATAGCTGGAACACCCTGCAATTGCAGATCTGCCGCAGCTTTCTCTTGTTGGGCAACCAGTGATTTCACAACAAAACTGTTCCACGCTGCATCATACTCTTCTGGTTTAACACCAGCATCGATGAATACCTGGCGGATATCGCCAACATTTTGGACAGTTTGAGTTTTCTGTACTGCTTCAAACATTGGCGCGGTAATTTTGTCTTCCACGCCCAATGCTAGTGCAACAGCCCATGCCCGAGTTAAATCCTTGCCCAATGGGCCCAGGAACTCAACATGGTATTTTGTCATTTTGGTGCCTTCTGGCAGCTTTTTCTTCACAGCATCGGAGACATGAAGAACTTCTTCAAACTGATAACAGTGTGGGCAGTAGAAGGAGAAAAACTCTAACACTTGCGGCTCACCAGCCACTGGTTTTTCTAGAGTGATAAACTCTTTTCCATCTTTAAACTGTGCAGCAGACACGCTGAATGCCAGGATCATCCCCGCCAGCGCCAGCCAAATTTTTTTCATCATTAAATCTCTCCCGAATAAATACTGATTAATACATTGGCGTTAATGTTAGTGGTGGTTCGCGCAGAACCCGTACCTGCTCTATAAAAGTCGCAGTTTGTCTTCGCCAGTAATCTTCGTCTGTAAGCCACGGAAAATTTCTGGGGAAAGCAGGATCATCCCAGCGTCGAATGATCCACGCGAGATAATAGACCATTCGCATTGCACGTAAAGGTTCTATGTATGCAATTTCGTCTGATTCAAATGGGGTAAACTCTTCATACGCCTCGACAATCATTTCCAGCTGCATTCTCTGCTCGGCTTTGTCACCATTGAGAAGCATCCAGATATCCTGTATTGCCGGGCCATTTCTGGCATCATCCAAATCGACAAACAAAGGGCCATCGCGCCAGAGAATATTCCCTGGGTGGCAATCACCATGCAGTCTTAATGGCTGAAAATCGGCATGCCAATGAAGTTTAACTTCTGCTATTAACGCATCTGTTGCGCTGAGAAAGCGCTTCTTAAGGGCGGATGGAATCAGATGTGTATGCTCAAACAGTTCGCGTGGCTCAAATAAGTATTCATTTAAGCCCATGTCAGGGCGTGCCGCGAATTGCTTACGGCGGCCAGTTTGATGGATACGGCCAAGATAGCGACCCACCCATTCCATCTGATCAAGGTTATCCGTTTCGTACTGTCTTCCCCCCAAACTCGGGAACACTGCGTACATAAAACCGTTATGGCGTAATAGCGTGTTGCCGTTGAAA
>DATERH010000263.1:0-3475 GCA_035271785.1 Buttiauxella sp. | reverse complement strand
GCGACTGCTTAAAAAGATGAAAAAGCAGGGCGAGCCGAAACCGTTACGTCTTGCTGCTCTGCATATGGACATTCATGCCGGTAATCTGGTGCATCAGGCGCAAAGTATCAAACTCATCGACTGGGAATATGCCGGTGATGGAGACGTAGCGCTGGAGCTCGCGGCCATTGTTACGGCCAATAATATGGAAAGCGAACCGTTGATTCGTGCGTATGCGCAATTAAGCCAAATTCAGGTAGACGAATTAAGCCGACAGGTTAGGCGTTGGCAGCCCTGGGTTATCCTGTTGATGGCATCATGGTATGAATGTCGTTGGCAACAAACACAAGACAGAACATTTTTAGCACTTGCAGACGAGGCGTGGTGCCGTTTGCAAGCGAATGATTAATTAAGAGAGGTAGATGTGGGCCCGGTAATGTTGGATGTGGCAAGCTTTGAGCTGGATGCCGAAGAGCGTGAAATTCTCAAGCACCCACTAGTCGGTGGGTTGATTCTTTTTACCCGCAACTATCATGATCCAGAGCAGCTCCGTGAACTGGTACGTCAAATTCGCGAGGCTTCTCGCAATCGTCTGGTGGTTGCTGTTGACCAGGAAGGTGGTCGCGTTCAACGTTTTCGTGAAGGGTTTACCCATCTACCTGCAGCACAATCTTTTGCCGCGCTACACGGTCTGGATCAAGGCGGCAAACTGGCCCAGGAAGCGGGTTGGTTGATGGCGAGCGAAATGATTGCCATGGATATCGACATCAGCTTTGCGCCAGTGCTGGATATCGGCCATATCAGTGCCGCCATTGGTGAGCGTTCTTACCATGAAGATCCGCGTCAAGCGCTGGCGATGGCGTCCTGTTTTATTGACGGAATGCACGCTGCTGGGATGAAAACCACCGGTAAACACTTCCCTGGGCATGGCGCAGTAACCGCAGACTCACATAAAGAGACCCCGCGTGACCCGCGCGATGAAGCGTTAATCCGCGAACACGATATGCAGATTTTCCGCAGCTTAATTACCGATAACAAACTCGATGCAATTATGCCGGCGCACGTCATTTATACCGACGTAGACCCACTTCCTGCGAGTGGTTCCCCGCATTGGCTGAAAACGGTTTTGCGTGGCGAACTCGGTTTTAATGGCGTTATCTTCTCTGATGATTTATCGATGGAAGGTGCTGCGATTATGGGCAGTTATGCCGAGCGTGGACAGGCATCACTGGATGCAGGTTGCGATATGATCCTGGTCTGCAATAATCGTAATGGCGCGGTTAGCGTGTTAGATAACCTGTCTCCGGTCAAAGCAGAGCGTGTTACGGGTTTGTATCATAAAGGTTCATTTACCCGCCAGGAACTGATGTCGTCAGCGCGCTGGAAGGCAGCAAACCAGCAACTTGAGGCGCTGCATGAGCAGTGGCAAGCCCACAAGGCGGGTCTTTAATTCATCAGGCCAAACGGCCTGAATTCGTGTGGTGAGGATGCAATGATTATCTATTTACACGGTTTCGACTCTAATAGTCCTGGTAACCATGAAAAGGTGCTGCAACTCCAGTTTATCGATCCGGATGTCCGGCTTATCAGTTACAGCACGCGGCATCCGAAGCACGATATGCAGCATCTACTCAAAGAAGTCGATAAGATGCTGCAACTGAGTGACGATGAACGGCCACTCATTTGCGGCGTTGGGCTCGGAGGCTTCTGGGCCGAACGTATTGGTTTTTTGTGTGATATTCGCCAGGTCATTTTTAACCCGAATTTGTTTCCACAGGAGAAGATGGAAGGGAAAATTGACCGTCCTGAGGAATACACCGATATTGCGACCAAGTGTGTGCAAAATTTCCGCGAGAAAAACCGTGACCGTTGCCTGGCAATTTTGTCTCGAAATGACGAAGCGCTGGATAACGTGCGTGCCGCAGAAACGCTGCATCATTACTATGAGATTGTGTGGGATCAGGATCAGCCCCATAAATTCAAAAATATCTCACATCACTTACAGCGGATTAAAGCTTTCAAAACCCTGGGCTAAAATACCCGTCATACTTTATGTTGCAGGGCTGTTGACTGCACTCACTCACCCCAATCACTGAAAGTTCCTGGAGTGATTGGGGTTGCTGCCTACCTGCATCTCGAATGATTTAGGGTATTAAAACTGTAAATTGAAAGGGTCAGCCATGTGCTGGCCTTTTTTGTTTATCTTTTAGGCGGAAAAATTTGATGCATATCAATTTTGGTATGACCAATACACCATCCATGTTATTCTTTGGTCATATTGATGAGTTTGTTTGGCTAACTTGTTGTTAATTAAATACTATTTAAATAACCTTTAATTAACAATTGGTTAATATTTTAAGGGGGTCACTTTGACTACGCCATTAAGTAAGATTGTCATTGTCGGTGGTGGTGCTGGCGGACTTGAACTGGCCACTCAGTTAGGGAAAAAACTGGGTCGGGGTAAAAAAGCAAAAGTTACGCTTATTGATCGTAACCACAGCCATTTATGGAAGCCGTTGTTACACGAAGTGGCAACCGGTTCACTGGATGAAGGTGTGGATGCGCTGAGTTATCTTGCGCACGCACGTAATCATCACTTCCAGTTCCAGCTTGGTTCAGTGGTCGACATTAACCGTGAAAGCAAAACTCTCACACTCGCAGAACTGCGTGATGATAAGGGGGAGTTGCTGGTCCCTGAGCGTAAAATTCCTTATGACACTCTGGTGATGGCGTTGGGCAGTACCTCCAATGACTTCAATACCCCAGGCGTTAAAGATAATTGTATCTTCCTGGATAACCCGCATCAGGCACGTCGATTCCATTCCGAAATGCTGAATCTATTCCTCAAGTATTCTGCAAACCTGGGGGCGAGTGGCAAAGTTAACATCGCAATCGTGGGCGGCGGGGCGACGGGTGTTGAGCTGTCTGCTGAGTTGCACAATGCGGTGAAACAGCTGCACAGTTATGGCTATAAAGGTCTGACTAACGAAGCGTTAAACGTTACGTTGGTCGAGGCGGGTGAACGAATTCTGCCTGCACTGCCACCGCGTATTTCTGCTGCTGCGCACAGTGAATTAACCAAATTGGGCGTGCGTGTTCTGACGCAAACCATGGTGACGTCTGCTGACGCTGGTGGCCTGAACACTAAAGACGGTGAGTACATTGCTGCAGATCTGATGGTTTGGGCCGCAGGGATTAAAGCTCCAGACTTCATGAAAGATATCGGCGGTCTCGAAACTAACCGTATCAATCAACTGGTGACAGAACCCACGCTGCAAACCACGCGTGATGCTGATATCTACGCGATTGGTGACTGTGCTTCATGTGCTCGCCCTGAAGGTGGGTTTGTGCCGCCGCGTGCGCAAGCCGCGCACCAGATGGCATCCCTGGTGCTGAGCAATATTCTCGCGAAGATGAACAATAAGCCGCTGAAAGCCTATATCTATAAAGATCACGGTTCGCTAGTGTCGCTGTCCAAATTCTCCACCGTTGGTAG
>DATERH010000262.1:0-50664 GCA_035271785.1 Buttiauxella sp. | reverse complement strand
AGGTATAGCGAGATATTAGTGTAAAAAAAACGCCTTCATATTGAAGGCGTGAATTTATTACTTATTATTAACAATCTATTTTATTTAATTAATTCGGTACCATAAAACGCTGATTGGTTTGGTACATCGCAAAGAGATAGTTGTTATAGCTGCTACCCTTAGTTGAATACCCTTTCAGCTTATGAATCATATTGCTGGCCGTGACTTCTTGATCGGCTTTGCGCAATTGTGCACGCGATTTACGGAAAGATTTATAGGCTGGGTGCGTATTCAGATTTGTAACGTAAGAGTTAACACCCTCTTTAACTGAATCGTAATGCAAATAGCCTTTAACTTTACCTGGCTCGCTGTTGCAATGGCGCTTACTGCACTTCATACCAAACAAGTTGTTATTGCTACGTGCGAGTTTAGACGTACCCCAGCCACTTTCGGCTGCGGCCATCGTTGCCACCATATTGGTAGGAATGATGTCGACTTTTTCCATCAGCGAATTCCACGGCACTTTTCGAGTATTACCATTCCACGCAATTTTATAGCGTTTGGTAATATCTTTCAGACGTGCACGTTCTGAAGGTGACCAGCGTTTCTCATATTGCTTTGAAACCAACCAGTTACGCTCAGCAGTGATCGCTGCATTTTGACTCGTAATATATGGCATGACCGTCCGGAGGAACGCTTTTTTTCTAGGTGTTCCGGAAGGGTATTTTCGCAAATCAGGGAGCGATGCAATTTCACTATTGCGAGAATACTCTTTCTTACTACTTGCCAGTTTATTACTTTGTGTATTCGTGCTTTTTTTCGCAGCTAATTGGGCTTTATGCGATTTTGGCTCATGTTGACTTGCTAATACCCCAGCTGAAAAACTGAAGGTCAGTAACATAAGTATCGCAGCCCCAAATCGTCGGATTGGGGTTGATATCATTAGATCTCCTGGTCGGATCGTTACGTTTCTAGTGCCTTATTCGTGAAAGGTTTCGAACAAAGTGAACGCAGATACTAACAAAAATAGACCTCCTGAGCACCAAAAGAAATAATCCTATTCTGAAATGATGTCACGTACGAAGTTCTTATGACGGCAAAAAGTGTCATATTTTGCGATGGTTATCGCATATTTTACTGAATTGATACCGCCATCACTCACCCTGGTATCTCCTCCCCAACTATCCATTTTGGGGATGAACTCTGCAATTAAAAACAGTGCCACACTGGATAAAAGATAATCGCTGGCTCAACCCTATGAAAAAATTACCTCTGTTGTTTCTTCTGTTGCCAGGCCTTGCACAAGCCGTGTGGACTGCCCCAGGAATACCGGCGTTCAAAGAGCAAACTCCAGGTGTATTTATCAGTGACGCAAAGCTTGCGAAAGGGACGCTTCCGCTGAACCTTAAACTCGACCAGACCTGCTGGCAGCCCGCAGAATCCATCAAACTGAACCAGGCACTTTCGTTAAAGCCTTGCGAAGGAGAGGCACCTGTCTGGCGCTTATTTCGTGAAGGTGAGTATCGGATACAAATCGACACCCGCAGCGGCACCCCCACGCTGAGTCTGAGCGTTAATAGTGAGCCGCAAGCCGCACCGGTCGATGTGACTCGACAATGCCCAAAATGGGATGGTAAAGCGTTAACCGTGGATGTTAGCAAAACCTTCGCTGAAGGCAGCGAAGTACGCGATTTCTACAGTGGCGCGACGGCAACGGTCAAACAAGGTCAGATTACCCTGATGCCTGCTGCGAACAGCAATGGCCTGTTGCTGCTGGAATCTGCCAGTACCAAACAGGCTGCGTCGTTTAGCTGGCAAAATGCCACCGTCTACTTTGTTCTGACTGACCGTTTTGCAAATGGCAATCCTAAAAACGACAACAGCTATGGCCGTCATAAAGATGGCATGCAGGAAATCGGCACCTTCCACGGCGGTGACCTCGCCGGTTTAACCCACAAACTCGACTATCTCCAGCAATTGGGCGTCAACGCATTGTGGATTAGCTCACCGTTGGAACAAATCCACGGCTGGGTTGGTGGCGGCACCAAAGGCGATTTCCCGCATTATGCCTACCACGGTTACTACACCATGGACTGGACCAAACTCGACGCCAATATGGGCACCGAGGATGAATTGCGCACCCTGGTTGATGAAGCCCATAAGCGTGGGATCCGTATTTTGTTCGATATCGTCATGAACCATACCGGTTACGCCACGCTTGCGGATATGCAGGAGTATCAGTTTGGCGCGCTCTACCTGAAAGGCGATGAGCTGACTAAAACGCTTGGCAAAAATTGGACAGACTGGAAACCCGCTGTGGGCCAAAGCTGGCACTCTTTTAATGATTACATCAATTTTGGCGACAAAACGGCCTGGCAAAACTGGTGGGGCAAAAACTGGATTCGTACCGATATCGGCAATTACGACAGCCCGGGTTTTGATGATTTAACCATGTCGCTGGCTTTCCTGCCGGACCTGAAAACCGAATCCACGCAGCCTGCCGACCTGCCGAACTTTTATCGTCACAAGCCGGATACCCACGCCAAAGAAATCGCAGACGCGACAGTGCGCGATTATCTGACCCGCTGGCTCAGCCAATGGGTACGCGACTACGGCATCGACGGTTTCCGTGTAGACACCGCAAAACACGTCGAGAAAACAGGCTGGCAACAGCTTAAAGAGCAGTCTGTCGCCGCCCTCGCCGCATGGAAAAAAGCCAATCCGGACAAAAAACTGGACGACGCACCGTTCTGGATGACCGGCGAATCCTGGGGCCACGGCGTGATGAAAAGCGACTACTACAGCAGCGGCTTCGACGCGATGATCAACTTTGATTATCAGGAGCAGGCGGCGAAAGCGGTGAACTGTCTGGCGGATATGGATCTCACCTGGCAGCAAATGGCGACCAAACTGCAGGATTTCAACGTTCTTAGCTACCTTTCTTCGCACGATACCCGCCTGTTCCGCGAGGGCGGCCAGCGTGCGGCGGAATTGCTGTTGCTGGCTCCGGGAGCGGTGCAGATTTTCTACGGCGATGAAACCGAACGCCCGTTTGGCGCGACCGGTTCCGACCCGCTTCAGGGCACGCGTTCGGATATGAACTGGGGGCAAAACGTCGCAACCCTTGCACACTGGCAGAAAATCAGCCAATTCCGTGCCCGCCACCCGGCCATCGGGGAGGGAGAGCAAAACACGCTCAGCATGAAGCAGGGGTACGGTTTTAGCCGCGCAGCAGGCGATGACAAAGCTATGGTGGTTTGGGCGGGCAACCAATAAATGACGTTTTGATATTAGACGCCCTCACCCTGACCCTCTCCCCAGGAGAGGGAATCTCATCTTTTTCCCCCTCTCCCTCAGGGATAGGGCAGAGGTGGTGGCTGTTTATCCTGCCAAATCAAAAATTCACAGCATATTGCCCATTAGAGGCTATCCTTAATGCGTTTGCACCGCGTCTTATCCGGCGCTATGGTTAGCCTCTTTTTGATGGTCAAAGACAGATCTACGTTATGACGTTTTCACTTTTCGGCGACAAATTTACCCGCCATGCAGGCATTACGCGCCTGATGGAGGATCTCAACGACGGCCTGCGCACACCTGGAGCGATCATGCTCGGTGGCGGTAATCCGGCGCAAATTCCCGCGATGAACGACTACTTCCAGGATCTGCTGGCAGACATGCTGGCGAGCGGGAAAATGACCGACGCGCTGTGCAATTACGACGGCCCACAGGGGAAAAGTGAGCTACTCGACGCGCTGGCGGAAATGCTGCGCACCGAATTAGGTTGGGATATTAGCCCGCAGAATATTGCACTGACAAATGGCAGTCAGAGCGCGTTTTTCTACTTGTTTAATCTGTTCGCCGGGCGTTACGCGGATGGCAGCACCAAAAAAGTGTTGTTCCCGCTGGCACCGGAATACATCGGTTATGCAGATTCCGGCCTTGAAGAAGACCTGTTTGTCTCGACGCGCCCCAACATCGAACTGCTGCCGGAAGGCCAGTTTAAATATCACGTCGACTTCGAACACCTGCATATCGGCCCGGACACCGGCATGATCTGCGTCTCGCGCCCGACCAACCCGACCGGCAACGTCATTACTGACGAAGAGCTGATTAAGCTCGACGCGCTGGCAAACCAGCACGGCATTCCGCTGGTTATCGATAACGCCTATGGTGTGCCGTTCCCGGGGATTATTTTCAGCGAGGCGCGCCCGTTGTGGAACCCGAACATCATCCTGTGCATGAGCCTGTCGAAACTCGGCCTGCCGGGTAGCCGCTGCGGCATCATCATCGCCAACGAAAAAATCATCTCTGCTATCAGCAACATGAACGGCATTATCAGCCTCGCCCCGGGCGGTGTTGGCCCGGCAATGGCGTGTGAGATGATCAAGCGTAACGATTTACTGCGCCTGTCTGAAACCGTTATCAAACCGTTCTATTACCAGCGCGTTCAGGACACAATCGCGATTATTCGCCGCTATTTGTCTCCAGAACGCTGCTTGATCCACAAACCAGAAGGGGCGATTTTCCTCTGGCTGTGGTTTAAAGACCTACCGATTTCCACCGAACTGCTGTATCAGCGCCTGAAAAAGCGCGGCGTTTTGATGGTGCCAGGGGATTACTTCTTCCCGGGCCTTGATAAGCCGTGGCCGCACACCCATCAGTGCATGCGCATGAACTACGTGCCGGAGCCTGAGAAAATCGAAGCGGGCGTGAAGATTCTTGCCGAAGAAATTGAACGGGCGTGGGATGAAGCGAAGTAGCATTTAAAATCCTTCTCCCTTTTCAGGGAGAAGGCTTATCTGACTAGCGAACCACCAAAGAGTCGTACCCCTTCCAGCGGTAGTTCAGCATCGACACAATCCAGCAGCCGATAAACAACCCAACCACGATAAAGCCCGCGTTGCCGAGGTTTTCATTGAGCGCATCCACCCACTTCCACACGCCGCTATGCAGGTCGAATTTATCGGCCAGCAGCCCCAATGCTTCCATGCCGCCGATGAACAGCGCCACCACAACCGAGGTGCCGGTAATCGTCATGTTGTAATAGAGCTTGCGCTGCGGCTTGTTGAACGCCCAACCGTAGGCGCCCACCATAATCATATTGTCGAGCGTATCAATCAGCGCCATGCCGCTGGCAAACAGTGCCGGGAACACCAGAATTGACCACATCGACATACCGCTCGACGCACTTGCGGCAGAAATACCCAGGATGCCAATTTCTGTTGCGGTATCAAAGCCTAAGCCGAACAAAAAGCCGACCAGATACATGTGCCAGCTTTTATTAATCAGCTTGAAAGTGGAGCGGAACAGCCAGCTCATCACACCACCCCCGGTAAAATCCGTCGCCTCGGCACAGAGCGGTTCGCCACGCTTCAATTGACGGAAATTGCACCATACGCCACGTAAAATCACCAGATTCACCAGCGCCATTGCCAGTAAAAAACAGGCCGAAACCGCGGTGCCAATCACGCCGCCGACCTCATGGAACCAGTCCATATCACTCTGGAAAGCTGCCGCCGTGGCGGCAATTGCCACGGAAGCCAACACCACAATGCTGGAGTGACCCAGCGAGAACCAGGCCCCAATGCCAATGGGGCGTTTCCCCTGCTGCATCATTTTGCGCGTCACGTTATCAATCGCCGCAATGTGATCGGCATCGACGGCATGCCGTAAACCGAAGCACCAGGCCAGCAAACTTGCGGCCATCAGCGCAGTGCTGTGGTGGAACGCAACCAGCGCCCAGGCCCAGGCGGCAAGATTAGCGGCGACCAACACCGCAAGCAAAACGGCGGCGCGCGGATTGTCACGAAGAACACGCAATAACATCATTTTATCCTTGTGAGGGAAGGGTGAATTGGGCGGCGGCAACCAGTGCCTGGCCTAATGCCAGCGCACCGTCACCGGCCGGTAACAATGTCGGGAAGAGCAGAGTGAAATCTGCGAGGTGATACGCAAATCGTTCACGTATCAAGAGGTTATGCAGCACGCCACCGCTGAACACGATGGTGCTGATGGAAAGCTCACCAGCATGGAGCCGCGCCAGGTCTGCAAAGCCTTTTGCCAGCGCATCATGAAATGCCCAGGCGCGAGCGGGCGCGCAATCATGCCAGTTCAGCCATTGCCGCCAGAAAGTCGCGAGATCCAGCTTGCCGTCGATAACCGGCAGCGTGACGGGGTGTGGGCAATCGCTGCTTTGCGACGCCAGCGCTTCAAAGCGGCAGGCGGCTTCACCCTCATAACTTTGTTGCAGCGGCGCGCAGTTCAGTGCCGCGGCGGCGGCATCAAATAACCGTCCGGTTGAGGAGGCGAGTGGCGCGTTGATTCCACGCTCGATAGCTGTCGCCAACAACTTCCAGTTTTGCGTACGCACCACGGCGGTTTCAGGGCATTGCTGCCAGTCAGGTACAAATGCTTCGCAATGAGCCAGGAGATTGCGCCACGGCTGGCGAGCCGCGAGGTCGCCGCCGGGCAGCGCCACAGCAGGCAGGCCGCCAAGATGCTCGCAGTCGCGGTAATTAACACGTAAGCATTCCCCGCCCCAAAGCTGGTCGTTCTCGCCGTAACCAATGCCATCAAGCGTTAGCGCAATCACGTCGCCGCCGTCCAGCGGCCAGCCGTGTTCTGCGAGGCAAGCCGCAGCGTGCGCGTGGTGATGCAACACTTTGCAGACCGGCAAACCCATTTCGTGCCCAAGACGGGCGCTGTGATAGCCAGGGTGCGCATCCACCGCCACAAGCTGCGGCGCGAAGCTATAGGCATCAAACATCAGTTCACGCGCTTTCTGCCATTGCTGCTTAACGCCTTCTTCAGCTAAATCACCCAGATGCTGGCTGAGAACCGCCTGGTTGCCACGCAGCAAACAGAAGGTATTTTTCAGGTCAGAACCGGTTGCCAGAATCGGCGGCAGCGCGTCAAAACCCGGCGGCAGCGGGAGCGCGTCCGGCACAAAACCACGCGCCCGGCGCAGCACTTCGCCGTCGGCGCGCACCACCGAATCATCCATGCGCTGCACGATATCGCGGTTATGCAGCAGCCAGCCGTCGGCGATATCCGCCAGTTCTTCAAGGGCTTGCTGATTAGTAATGGCAGGCGGTTTGCCGTTTAAATTGCCGGAAGTCATCACCAGCGGGCCGCCGAAATCCTGCATCAAAAGGTGCTGTAGCGGATTGGCAGGCAGCATCACGCCGATTTCGCTTAAATGCGGGGCGATAAATTCGCTTAACTCGCTCAGTGCGGACTTTGCCATTAATACGATCGGTGCCGCTGGCGTGTTGAGCTGCGCGACGACATCGGCGGGTAAATCCGTTGAATCAGAAAGCATCACCGCCAGCGGTTTTGCCGGGCGATGTTTGCGGGCGCGCAGGCGTGAAACAGCGGCATCGTTACGCGCATCGACCGCCAGATGAAACCCGCCCAGCCCTTTGATGGCGACGATTTTCCCATCTTTTAGCGCGGCAACGGCGGCCTGTAATGCGGCTTCACGTTCGAGCTTTTGCTCACCACTTTCCCAGTCGATTTGCGGCCCACATTCCGGGCAGGCGACCGGCTGGGCATGAAAACGCCTGTCCATCGGGTCGCGGTACTCTTTTTCACACGCCGGACACAGCGGGAACGCCGCCATCATGGTGTTTGGGCGGTCGTACGGCATCGCATGAATAATCGTGAAGCGGGGGCCGCAGTGGGTGCAATTGATAAACGGATAACGATAGCGGCGATCGTTTGGGTCGTTAAGTTCGTGGAGGCAATCCGGGCAGGTGGCGGCGTCCGGCACGATTTGCGTGTCCATAATGCTGCTGGCGCTGTGGCGAATGGTGAAATCCTGCGGGGGTGTTTCCCAAAGCATCAAGGTTTGTTCAACGCTGTCGATTCGCGCAAGCGGCGGGCAATGGGCGTGAAGCTCGGTGATAAACGCATCGGGCGAGGACGCAAGGCGCACTAAAACCCCCGCGCCGTCATTGCAGACGTCGCCGGTGAGTTTGAGTTTTTGCGCCAGTTGCCAGACGTATGGCCGGAAGCCAACGCCTTGAACTTTGCCGCGAACGCGTAGCATCACGCCGTTAAAATTCACTATTTTTCCTTAAAACGTTCGCCCTCACCCCAACCCTCCCACAAGAGAGGGCGGAAGATACCTTCTCCCTCACGGATAGGGGAACAGAATCGATTTTCTCCTTCGCCATCAGGAAGAAGGTCGGGATACGGGTTGTTTTACTCTTGCACCTAAGCTTCTACAGCCTGACGTAAACGCGCTTTCATCTCGCTGTAGGTCGTCTGCGCGTAGTTTTCAGCCCATTGCTGGTCGGCAATTTGGTTGACGTTCACCGCGCAATACTTGGTTTCCGGTGTTTTGGAAATCGGGTCGAGATTGTCCTGAGTCAGTTCGTTACACGCGCCAATCCACCACTGGTAAGTCATGTAAACCGAACCGAGATTAATGCGCTCGTTCACTTCCGCACGGCTGATCACTTTGCCGCGACGCGAACTCACCCACACCAGCTGCTTGTCTTTGATGCCGAGCTTTTCAGCATCCGCCGGGTTGATCTGCACAAAGCCAGGTTCATCTGCCAGAGTTTGCAGCGCCGCGCAGTTGCCGGTCATCGAGCGGCATGAGTAGTGGCCGACTTCGCGCACGGTGCATAGCACCAGCGGGTATTCCGCGTCCGGCGTTTCAGCAGGTGCGCGCCACTCGGCGGCAAAAAGCTGGCCTTTACCGCTTGGCGTATCGAACTTGCTGTCTTTGTAGAGATACGGCGTGCCGGGGTGATCGAGCGTCGGGCACGGCCACTGCACATGGCCCATATCGCCCATTTTTTCGTAAGTCACGCCGTAGAACAGCGGGCAAAGTTCGCGCATCTCGTCCCAGATTTGCTGATTGTTGTCGTAGTGCATCGGGTAGCCCATTTCGGTCGCGAGCAGGCTGATAATTTCCCAGTCACGTTTGACGTTGTATTTCGGCTCGATGGCCTTTTCAAAACGCTGGAAGCCACGGTCGGCGCAGGTAAACACGCCACCGTGCTCGCCCCATGAGGTGGCCGGCAAAATCACATCCGCGACTTCGGCAGTTTTGGTCATAAAGATGTCCTGCACCACCACAAAATCGAGGGCTTCAAAACCTTTGCGCACCAGGCCAAGGTCGGCTTCGGTCTGCAACGGATCTTCGCCCATGATGTAATAGGCTTTCATCTCGCCGTGAATCGCCATGTGCGGCACTTCGGTGATACGCACGCCCACTTTGTCGTCCATATCCTCGACGTTGATCCCCCAGGCTTTAGCGAATTTGGCACGCACCTGCGGGTCAACTACATCCTGATAGCCAGGGAATTGGTTTGGCAAAACGCCCATATCACAGGCGCCCTGGACGTTATTTTGACCGCGTACCGGGCCAACGCCGACGTTTTCGCGGCCCAGGTTGCCGGTCAGCAGCGCAAGGCTTGAAAGCCCTTTCACCACGTCGACGGCCTGGCCGAACTGCGTCACACCCATGCCCCACATAATGGTGGCAGAAGGGGCTGCGGCAAAGGTGCGCATCGCCTGGCGCACCTGATGCGCCGGAACGCCGGTCAGGTGCTCAACGTCTTCTGGCGCGTAGCCTTTAACCCCTTCGCGGTAAGCGCCCAGTCCTTCAGTGAATTTCGCAACGTACTCTTGATCGTAGAGATGCTCTTCGAGCAGTACGTAACCAAAGGCATTCACCAGCGCCATATTGCAGCCGTTTTTTAGCTGTAAATGTTGGTCGGCAATACGTGCGGTTTCGATGCGGCGCGGATCGCAAACAATGATTTTGGCGCCATTTTCTTTCGCTTTAATCACCCGACGCGCCACAATCGGGTGCGAATCGGCGCAGTTATAGCCAAACACCAGCAGGCATTTTGAATTTTCGATATCGCCGATGGAGTTACTCATTGCGCCATTTCCCAGCGTCACCTGCAAACCGGCAACCGACGGCCCGTGGCACACGCGCGCACAGCAGTCGACGTTGTTGGTATGCAGCACGCCGCGTGCAAACTTCTGCATCACATAGTTGGTTTCGTTACCCGTCCCGCGAGACGAACCGGTGGTCATAATCGAGCGTGAGCCGTATTGCTCTTTAATCGCCTTCAGGCGTTTCGCGGTGTAGCTAATGGCTTCTTCCCAGCTTACCGGCTGGAGTTTTCCGCCTTTTTCGTAACGAATCATCGGCTGCGTCAAACGCGGTGTGAGCAGTTTGGTATCGTTGAGAAAATCCCAGCCGTAATAGCCTTTCAGGCAGAGTTCATTTTGGTTCGTCACGCCATCAGCTGCTTCTGCGCGGATAATTTTGTTTTTCTCAACAACCAATTTCAATTTGCAGCCTGCGCCACAGTAAGGGCAGACGCTGGTAATTTTTTTCATCAGTAACAGACCTGTTAAAAGTGAATAATCTCATTCCCTTCATACTTGAAGCTGCATCGGTGTTGCCGCCTTGATGCCACTCCAATTATTTTGGGAATCCATTAGAATAAGATGGAAGAAGTGGCGTCGAACGCGGCACGGCGGCGTTTTTCGGCACTCATCTGTTCAAGCTTGTTGCGATCAATACAGATAATGGCGTTGGTTGGGCAGGCTTCGATACAGGCTGGACCTGCTGCGCGGGTGTGGCAAAGGTCGCACTTATTCGCTTCGGCTTTTTCGGCCATCACGTTAAGACCGGCACCGCTGTTGCGTACAACCGGGCGAACCACCACTTCCATCGCACCGTACGGGCAAGCCACCACACAGGTTTTGCAGCCGATGCAACGTTCTTGCATCACATTCACAAAGCCATGCTCGCGGTTGATAGCGCCGTTCGGGCAGACGTTAGCGCAAGGCGCGTCTTCGCACTGACGGCACATCGTTGCGGTAGAAACATTCACGCCTTTAATCACATGAATACGCGGCAGGAAGGTTTGCGGAGTTAACGCCGCGCAATCCTGCGCTTCCTGGTGGGACACGACACAGGCCACTTCGCAAGTGCGGCAGCCAATACATTTGCTCGAATCAGCAATGATGAAGCGGTTCATCAGAGACTCCTGGGGAGAGTGTTTTTATAAGATGGCTTTAGGCATACATAAAGTGTGCCAACTTTGAAGCTAGCGCTATTCAAGGATTTGCGCATTGATCGGGGAAGGGATGACAGTGACATCGACACATATGACGATGTCATTTGGGCAAATGACAGAGGTGTTTTCCACCCTCACCCTGGCCCTCTCCCTGAGGGAGAGGGAGAACACCGGATAATCCCTCTCCTGGGGGAGAGGGTCAGGGTGAGGGCGTTTAGACTACTCGAACTCAGGCGCTTCCAAATCCGCGAAACCGCCATTGCCTTCCCAGTTTGCCAGGCGCTGATATACCGTCTCAACCGCCGTTTTAATCGCGTCGGTCATTGGGTAGTAAAAGCCGACGATATCCGGCTGAATGCCTAAGAAAATCACCTCGCCGACATCCTCTTTCAACTGATCTATCAGGTAGTTGAGCGGCATATTATGGGTCGTCATCATAAACATTTCGGCGATATCGTCCGGGTCGATGATGCGGATTTCACCTGGGGCGAGGCCCATATCCGTGGCGTCCACCAGCAGCAATCTTTGCGGGCGCAATTCGCGGATCGCCACCACATCGTTTTCAGGTGCGGTGCCGCCGTCGATAACAACCCAGTCGCCCTGCGGGGCGGCCTGGCACTTTTCTGCGAGCAGCGGGCCTGCGCCGTCGTCGCCCATCATGCTGTTGCCGACACACAGTAAAACGTTAGTCATAGCGTCTCCGAACCATCAAATAGATGGCGGGTTCTTGTTGAATGGCCTGTAGCATATCGAGCAATTCCTGGCTCCATTCTTGCTGCTGTTCGGTTTGCGTCGGTTTAGCGGCATCAAAGGCTTTCGCTAACAAAACCACATGGCTTTGGTCGATAACAATTTCGCCGTAACGCGGCACGCCTTCCATTTTGCGCCGCGCTTCGCTGCCTTCTTCAAGCGTGGCAATCCACGCTTTGTAAGGCTCGTACGCACAAACCAGGTTCTCTTTCAGGCAGTCGATCACGCCGAGATGGTGGCCGATAGCCAGACTGTAATAAACCACCTGCTGCGCATCACTCGGTGTGTTGTCATTTTCATCGACAAACTTACGGCTAAGCTGGCAAAACACCACCGACTCGCTCATGACACGCGCTCCTGCTTCACCAGCGCTTCGAGGTTACCGACGATTTCAGTCAGACGCGGATCGTTCTCTGCCGCCAACCACTGCTCCACGCTGCCGTTTCCGGCGGTGAGATTTTCCATATAGTTGTCTGCAATCTGGCGGCCATAGCGATAACCCGCCAGACGGCGTGCCTCGCGGTCGATACGCACACGCAGCGGCTGAACCATATCGGGGTGCAAAATTTGCACTGGTTGCGCGTCGATTTCGCTGGCTTCGCGGGCGTGGATTTTCTGCTCCAGCAGGCCCAATGCCATGGCGAAACCGTACAGCGTTGCCGCAGGCGTTGGCGGGCAGCCTGGAATATACACGTCTACCGGAACGATTTTGTCGGTGCCGCCCCAGACGCAATACAGGTCGTGGAAGATGCCGCCGCTGTTACCGCACGCGCCGTAAGAGATGCAAATTTTAGGGTCCGGCGCTGATTCCCAGGCGCGCAGCGCGGGGGAACGCATGGCGCGAGTCACCGCGCCGGTAAACAGTAAAATGTCCGCATGGCGAGGCGATGGAACCACTTTAATCCCGAAACGTTCTGCATCGAAAAGAGGCGAAAGAGTGGCGAAAATTTCAATTTCGCAACCGTTACAGCCACCGCAGTCAACGCGGTAAACATAGGCGGAACGTTTAATTTTTTTCAGCAGCGACGCTTTCATCGCGGCGATGGATTCATCCACTGTCATCGGGACGGGCATGCCGTTGTCGTCGCGCGGGCCGAGTAGCATACTCATTAGCTGGCCTCTCTTATCTGGCGGCTTAGGTCGATTTGGTCGGAAGACACCAGGCAAAGCTTACGTTTGCATTCGGGGCAGGTTTCAAACGAGGCGCGGTGCGCTTCGGCGAGCTTGTCGCCGTTGTGCTCAAGCAGCGCAATCGCGTAATCAATCTCTTTTTGCACCGCGTAAGGCTTACCGCACTGGCGGCAATTGCACAGGTCGAAACGCGCCTGTTGCAGGAAATCCGCCTTGTTCCACACCGCCAGTTCGTATTGCTGCGAAAGCTTGATGGCCGCAGTCGGGCAGACTTCTTCACAGCGCGCGCAGAAAATGCAGCGTCCGAGGTTGAAAGTCCACGCCAGCTGCCCGGCAACCAGATCGGTTTCTACGGTTAAGGCGTTGGACGGACAGGCGTTCACGCACGCCGCGCAGCCGATGCACTGCTGCGGATTGTGTTCCGGTTTGCCACGGAAATTCGGGTCCACGGCAATCGGCTGTAGCGGGTACGACTCGGTGGCCACGCCGCCTTTAATGGCTTTTTTGATGAAGTTAAACATGGTGACTCCGTTTATTTCAGCGGCGAATTGGTGCGTTCGATGCTGTAGCGCTCAAGCTCTTTGTACGGCACCACTTTGGTCTTGCGCTTGCGCACATCCACCACCGTCATGCGGTCGGTACAGGAGTAGCAAGGATCGAGGCTGCCGATAATCAGTGGCGCATCCGAAACCGTGTTGCCGCGCAGCATGTAGCGCAGCGTCGGCCAGTTGGCGTAGGTCGCCGCACGGCAGCGCCAGCGGTACAACTTCTGGTTGTCGCCGGTCATCGACCAGTGAATGTCATCGCCGCGTGGCGCTTCGGAGAAACCAAGTGCGAAACGGTTTGGAATGTAGGTGAAACCGTCAACCGCCAGCGGGCCGCCGGGAAGGTTATCGAGGCCGAAATCAATCATATTTAGCGCGGTATACACCTCGTTGATACGCACTTTAAGGCGCGACAGCACGTCGCAGCCGGTTTCGCTGTGCACTTCCATCGGCAGCAGGCCGTAACCGACAAATGGGTGATCGGCGCGGGTGTCACGGGCGTGGCCGCTGGCGCGAACCATTGGGCCAACGTTACTGAAATCGCGGGCGATCTGCGGGTCGAGGCGGCCAATGCCGACGGTACGCTGTTCAATGTTTGGCGTGCTCATCAGGATATCGACCAGATCTTTCACCTCGCGGCGCATTTGTTGGGCGAGCTGGCGGGTCTGGATCATGTCGTCTTTGAGCAGATCGCGACGAATGCCGCCAATCAGGTTC
Organism: Buttiauxella sp.; assembly: GCA_035271785.1. Classification (GTDB taxonomy): domain Bacteria; phylum Pseudomonadota; class Gammaproteobacteria; order Enterobacterales; family Enterobacteriaceae; genus Buttiauxella. The sequence continues at coordinate 36,488 of DATERH010000262.1, read as the reverse complement.
AGGCCGTATGTTTTACGCGCGCCGGTGAGGATTTCCGCCATTTTCATGGACATCTCACGCACGCGGAAGAACTGCATAAAGCCGGAGTCGAAGCCGACAAAGTGGCAGGCGAGGCCGAGGTTCAACAGGTGGCTGTGCAGGCGCTCCACCTCCAGCAAAATCGCACGAATCATCTGGGCGCGTTCCGGCACCACGATGCCCATCGCGTTTTCCACCGACGTGGTGTACGCGGTACTGTGGGCGAAGCCGCAGATGCCGCAAACGCGGTCAGACAAGAAGGTGACTTCGTTATAGCCCATGCGGGTTTCAGCCAGTTTTTCCATGCCGCGATGGACGTAGAACAGGCGGTAATCGGCGTCGATAATGTTTTCGCCGTCAACGAACAGGCGGAAGTGACCGGGTTCGTCACTCGTGACGTGCAGCGGGCCAATCGGCACCACGTTGTTCTTCTTGCTGCCCAGCTCGTTGATGAACGGGTAGGTTTCCTGATCGGTTGTCGGAGCCGGACGCTGACGGTAATCCATGCTGTCTTTACGCAGTGGATACAGGTCGTCTGGCCAATCATCCGGCAACACTAAACGGCGCTCGTCCGGCAGGCCAACAGGCTGCAGGCCGTACATATCGCGCACTTCACGCTCGCCCCAAACGGCGGCTGGAACTCGTGGCGTCACAGACGGGAACTCTGGTTTTTCGGCGTCAACTTCTACGCGCACGGTAATCCAGCATTTCACGCCGCTTTCCATGGAAAGCACGTAATACACCGCGTAATTGCCGCACAGCTGGCGCTCATCGTTACCGAACAGCACGGATAACCAGCCGCCTTGCTGGTAGTAAAGCCACTCCACCACTTCTGGCAGCATGTTGAGCTTCACGGTGACGGTGATTTGGTCTTTGGTCTGCCACGCTTCGTCGATCACCGCATGAGGAAATTGCTTATGCAGCGCCGCGAGATAATGTTGGCCAATCTTTTCTTCAGACATAGATAAATTCTCTTAAATCACGCCGCCAGCAAGGAGACGAAGGCTAAAAAGGCAAAGCCAAAACCGGCCCAGGTAATGCGCGAGGTTTCCAGCATCCGTAAACGCGCCATGCTGTTTTCGAACAGCGCGATAATCAGCACGCCCGCCACCAGTTTCACTGCCGCCAGAACTAGCGCAATCACCAGACCGCCCCAGCTAAACTCGCTCATCTGGCCCCACGGCAGGAACACGCCGACGAACATTTGCAGCACCACCAGCTGCTTGAGGGAAATCCCCCATTTGAGCACCGCAAAACCCGCGCCGCTGTACTCGGTCAACGGGCCTTCCTGCAATTCCTGCTCGGCTTCGGCGAGGTCAAACGGCAGCTTGCCCATTTCGATAAACGTAGCGAAGGCGCAGGCGGCGAACGCCAGAACCAGCGTTAGGCTGTGCGCGACAGGCCAGTGGTAAAGGGTGGAGGCGATATTGCTGATATGCGTGCTGCCCGCGACTTGGGCTGCAACCCACAGTCCCAGAATCAGGATGGGTTCAACTAGCACACCCAACATGGCTTCACGGCTGGCGCCAATACCGGTAAACGGGCTACCGGTGTCGAGGCCTGCAATCGCAAAGAAGAAACGCGCAATCGCGAACAGGTAGATAAGGGTTATCAAATCACCCAGCGACGGCAGCGGTGAATAGAGCGTTACCACCGGTAGCGCGGTGGCAATGGTCAGCATCACGCCAACCATCACAAACGGCATCAGGCGGAACACCCAGCCGGCTGCGGCTGGAGCCACGCTCTGGCGGCTGAACAATTTGAACAGGTCACGATATTCCTGCATCACGCCAGGCCCGCGGCGGTTATGCATACGGGCGCGAGTGACGCGGGTAATGCCGGACAACAGCGGCGCGACGGCAAACAACACCAGCGCCTGAATCAACGAAAAGAAAATGGTATTCATCTCAGGCTCCTTAAGCGAAAACCGCAACCAGCAACACCGCCAGCTCAATCATCGCCAGGCGACGGAACGTCCCCGCCAGGCAATCACACTGCCAGCCAGGCAGCCATTTCACCGGGTTGAGGGTTTTGCGCAGTTTCAGCAGGGGCGCGAACGCCGCTTTCACCGGTTGAGCAAAACCACCCGCCGTAATCACCATCGCCTGTTCGTGGTCGTAACCACAAACCCAGGCCGTGCCGCGCGAGCGGTTTGGCAGGCGGTCGCCACGGAAAATCACCATCAGAATGAATGGCAGCAGCGGGCTGGCAATCAGCAGCAGGGTAATCATCGGCTGGGAAACCGTGGTGTTCGCGGTTTCCAGCGGTAGCGGTATCGCGTTTTGCAGCAGCGGAATCAGCCACGGAGCAGCGACACCGGCAATCACACAACAGGCCGCCAGTGCCGCGACGGACAGGTTCATCAGGAAAGGCGCAGAAGTCGCGTTTTCAGCCTCCGGCGTGCGCGGCGCGCCGAGGAACGTGACGCCATAAACCTTCGCCATACACATCACCGCCAGCGCGCCGGTAATCGCAAGGCCAACGGCCAGCATTGGGCCGAGGAAGCGAGTGACGAACAGCGGCAGAGTGCCGAGATGGAAGAACGACTGGTAAATCAGCCACTCGCCTGCAAAGCCGTTCAGCGGCGGCAGGGCAGCCATCGCCATCAAACCGACCAGCATAGAGATGGAAATCAGCGGCATACGCTTGCCAATCCCGCCGAGCTTTTCGATGTCGCGATGGCCGGTACGGAACCAGACCGCACCCGCGCCGAGGAACAGCGTGGTTTTGAACACGCTATGGTTGAACAGGTGATACAGGCCGCCAATCATGCCGAGTGCGACCAGCGCCGATTCATTTAGCGCAAGGCCAATCAAACCGCAGCCGAGGCCGAGCAGAATAATGCCGATGTTTTCCAGCGAGTGGTAAGCCAGCAGGCGGTTGATGTTGTGCTCCATCAGCGCGTACAGGCCGCCGATAAACGCCGTAATCATCCCTAAAACCACCACTAAAACGCCCCACCACAGCGGCATAACGTTGCTGATAAGCGAGAAACTCATAATGCCAAACAGGCCGATTTTCAGCACCACGGCAGAGAACAGCGCGGCTGCGGGAGCCGAAGCGTTGGCGTGCGCCTGCGGCACCCAGCCGTGCAGCGGAATAATCCCCGCCATCAGGCCAAAACCCATCAGGCCGAGCAGCCAGACGACGGAGCTAACGGGCGCGCCGTTGGTGAGCAGGTGCAGTTGGGCGTAGCTCAACGTGCCGTACTGGTTCCACAGCATCCAGCAGGCCACCGCCAACAGCACGGTGCCAAGGCGGCCCAGCGCAAACCAAAGCTGGCCGGATTTCTGGCAGCCCGTCAGGAAGTAGCCGGCGAGTGCGACGATTTCCGCCAGCACCACTAACATGCCGATGTTATCCGCAACGAGCGCGGCGATTGCCGCAGCCATCACCAGGTTCACCAGCAGGCCATTCGCTTTCACCGCGTGATGGCGATGCCAGTCGATATTAAACAGCGAGATAAACAGGCCAGGCAGCGCCAGCGTCACCAGCCACACGCCGTTAAACGCGTTGAGCTGCAAGCTCTGGTGCCAGATTTGCGCCATACCGCTAAATCCGGTTAACGCCTTGAAACCGGCAACCAAAACCAGTGCGGAGCTGATGGCCCCGCCGATCCCGGCAATAAAGCCGCTCAGCGTTTTATTAAATGCCGTGATACCCGCCAGAACGGCGCTTAACACAAAGCCCATCAGCGCCCAATGAATCAGGATAAAAGCACTCATTTTTTCACCTCAGGCTGGGTAAACAGGGTGAGATCGCCAAGCGTCGCGCCCAAAGTCAGTTCACGTTTGCGCTTGCTGGATTTGGCGATGTCATTGTTGTCCACCACGCGCAGCGCTTTGGTTGGGCAGGTGCGCACGCACGCCGGGCCGCCTTCATCGAAGAAGCACAAATCGCACTTCACGGCGATGGCGCGAACGCCCGGCACCCAGTCGATAAGCGAACTGACGCGAGCCGGAGCGGGAGGCGCAGGTGGCGCTTTCGGGCTGTTGGCATTCGCCGGGATATGAATCGGGCGGCTGCCGGAAAATTCGATAGAACCGAACGGGCAGGCGATGGCGCACAGTTTGCAGCTGACGCAGAGGCTTTCATTAAGCTGCACCGCGCCGTCGACGCGAGTAATAGCGTTCGCCGGGCAAACGCCCGCGCAGGGCGCATCTTCGCAGTGATGGCACATTTGCGGCGCGGAATCATTCGCGTCACGCATCACTTTCAGGCGTGGCATGGATTGCAGGCCGTGCAGACGGTGTGTTTCAGAGCAGGCCGCCTCACAGGTATGGCAACCCATACAGAGTTTGGAGTCGGCGATTATAAAGCGATTCATCATTGTCATTAATGTCATCATTTTTGACGAAATAGTGTCGACGGCTGCCATTTCGACAGTTTTCGACACCCAATGGGGCTATCAGGCCTGAGTGTTTTGTTGCAGCTGCCCCATCGAAACAGGGGTATCGCTGTGAACTGCGCTATACAGGTTTTCGTAGACCGGGCGTATTTTTTCTAGGTAATGCTCGAGAACATTCTCGGTGTTACGGTTGCTGATGCTGTTATCTATACGGCCATCGTCATCAATGATTGCCTTTGAAATCAACACTCTATCGTCACCATTACGCTTCTCAACGTAGTACTCGATAGTGTGGCTGTTGAAGCCTTCTGCCAGGCGGACGTGAATGACGAAATGGTCAAATAAGAAGAAGCGAAGTGAATCGTCTGGATTGCACCCGACTGCGTGATGCAGTTTGGCCTTAGAAAGGGTGATGCCCTGAATCAAGCTATTGCAGTACTGTTGCCACTGCGTGAGTAAGCGTTGGTGCTTGTCGGCAATGTATTCAGCCTTTTCGCTCAGTTCCCAAATGTTCATGATTAAATCACTCTGTTTTTGCTGATGTAGCTACAGAGCATGTTTCGTGCCAATGTTGTATTTGTTTGAAATTATTGGTTTTTATATTAATTAGGGACAAATAACCCTGGTAATGACATGTCATTTCGACATGTTTGACGGGGAATGACATTTACCCTCGGTGAGGGGGCTTTTGGGGGGTGGTGGTTTCAGTTCACCGTTCACTAGTCTCAGCGGGAACGAATAACTTCCAGGTGAACGGAACAATCACCATTCCAATACAGGAATCCCCCAACGGCCAGTACATAATCCCTGGCATCATCCTTGCATCACCCCCCTCCAGATATCCCCGGAGGCCATATGCACGAAATCACTCTCTGCCAACGCGCACTGGAACTCATCGAAGCTCAAGCCCATCAGCACGGCGCGACACGCGTCACGGCTGTTTGGCTGGAAGTGGGCGCATTCTCCTGCGTTGAGCAAAGCGCGCTGGAGTTCTGTTTCGAACTGGTGTGCCGCGACACTCTTGCCGAAGACTGCCAGTTGCATATTCATCAGCAAGAAGCGGAATGCTGGTGTTATGACTGCCAGCAACACATCACCTTGTTAACGCAGCTGGTTCGGCGTTGCCCGCTGTGTGAAGGCAGCAATTTACGCATCGTGGCAGATGATGGCGTGCAGATTAAGCGTCTGGAAGTAGAGGAGACACATCATGTGTAGTACTTGTGGTTGCGCCGAAGGCAACTTGTATATAGAAGGCGACGAGCGCAATCCGCACTCGGGTTTTCGCAGCGCACCGTTCGCGCCATCTGCACGGGCGTTAACGCCAATTACCGGGGTGACATTTGCCCCAACCGCCGATGAACAAGGTGACTTGCATTATGGCCACGGTGCGGCGGGCACCCACGCACCGGGGATGACTCAGCGCAGGATGCTGGAAATCGAACTCAACGTGCTGGATAAAAACAACCAACTCGCCGTGTATAACCGTGAGCAGTTCGCCAAACAACAACAGCTGGTGCTGAACCTGGTTTCCAGCCCCGGCTCCGGCAAAACCACGCTGCTGACCGAAAGCCTCAAACGCCTGATCGGCCGCGTGCCCTGCGCCGTAATTGAAGGCGATCAGCAAACCGTGAACGATGCCGAACGTATTCGTGCCACCGGCACGCCCGCGATTCAGGTGAACACCGGTAAAGGCTGCCACCTTGATGCACAGATGATTCGCGACGCCATGCAGCGCCTGCCGCTTGCGCGCAACGGGATTCTGTTTATCGAAAACGTCGGCAACCTGGTGTGTCCGGCGAGTTTTGATCTTGGCGAACGACATAAAGTGGCGGTGCTTTCGGTCACCGAAGGCGAAGACAAACCGCTGAAATATCCGCATATGTTTGCTGCCGCGTCCTTAATGCTGCTCAACAAAATCGACCTGCTGCCGTATTTGCAGTTCGACGTGGATAAATGCCTCGATTACGCCCGCCAGGTGAACCCGGATATTGAAATCATTCTGGTTTCGGCGACCAGCGGCGAAGGCATGGACGAGTGGCTGAACTGGCTGGAGGCTGAGCGATGTGCATAGGCATTCCGGGTCAAATCGTTGAGCGCCTTGCGGACGGCAGCGCCAAAGTGGACGTCTGCGGCATCAAGCGCGACGTCAACCTGATGCTGGTGGGTGATGCGCAAATCGGCCAGTGGGTGCTGGTGCACGTCGGTTTTGCAATGGCGATTATTGATGAGCGTGAGGCCCGCGACACGCTCGACGCCCTGCAAAACATGTTTGAAGTGGAACCTGACGTCGGCGGCCTGCTGTTTGGGGAAGAAAGCCGATGATGCATTTCGTAGACGAATATCGCGCGCCAGAAAAAGTGATGCAGCTGATTGATGTGCTGCGTGAACGCGCCCCTAAACTGCCGTACACCGCCGAGCGCCCGCTGCGCATTATGGAAGTTTGCGGCGGGCATACTCACGCTATCTTCAAGTTTGGCCTCGACCAGCTGCTGCCGGAAAATATTGAATTTATTCATGGCCCTGGCTGCCCGGTGTGCGTGTTGCCGATGGGGCGAATCGACGCCTGTATCGAAATCGCCAGCCACGCTGAGGTGATTTTTTGCACCTTTGGCGATGCGATGCGCGTGCCGGGTAAAAACGGTTCGCTGATGCAGGCCAAAGCACGCGGCGCGGACGTGCGCGTGGTTTACTCGCCAATGGATGCGATTGCTTTGGCAAGTCTGAATCCGGACAAAAAAGTTGTTTTCTTTGGTCTCGGTTTTGAAACCACCATGCCGACGACGGCGATCACCCTGCAACAGGCTAAATCCCAGGGCATCAGCAATTTCTACCTTTTCTGCCAGCACATCACCTTGATTCCGACTTTGCGCAGCCTGCTGGAGCAGCCCGACAACGGCATTGATGCGTTCCTCGCGCCCGGCCACGTCAGCATGGTTATCGGCACCGCCGCCTACGATTTTATCGCCACGCAACATCAGCGCCCGCTGGTGGTGGCAGGCTTTGAGCCGCTGGATTTGTTGCAGGGCGTGGTGATGCTGGTGGAGCAAAAAATCCATCAGCACAGCAAAGTGGAAAACCAGTACAAACGTGTGGTTCCCGACGCGGGCAATAGCCTGGCGCAACGGGCGATTGCCGAAGTGTTTACCGTGCGTGGCGATGCGGAATGGCGCGGGCTTGGCACCATCAGCGATTCCGGCGTGCAGCTCACTGACGAATATCGCCAGTTCGATGCGGAAGATCATTTCAAACCCGCGCCGCAGCAGGTTTACGACGACCCGCTCGCCCGCTGTGGCGATGTGCTCACCGGGCGCTGCAAGCCGCACCAGTGCCCGATGTTCGGCAAAGTGTGCAATCCACAAAACGCCTTTGGCGCGCTGATGGTTTCCTCCGAAGGCGCATGTGCCGCGTGGTATCAGTATCGCGGCCAGGAGTGTGATGCATGAAAACCAAAAACCTGACTATTCATGTAGGTCGGATAAGCGCAGCGTCATCCGACATAGCCATCCGACACAGGTAAAAAACGATGAAAACCATAGAATTGGCCCACGGCAGCGGCGGCCATGCCATGCAAAAGCTGATTGCTGACCTGTTTATGCAGGCGTTTGATAACCCGTGGCTTGCCGAACAGGAAGACCAGGCGCGTTTACCGCTGGCAGAACTCACCGCCAGCGGCGACCGTCTGGCGTTTTCCACCGACAGCTACGTGATCGACCCGCTGTTTTTCCCCGGCGGCGATATCGGCAAACTGGCGATTTGCGGCACGGCGAACGACGTTGCGGTCAGCGGTGGCACGCCGCGCTGGCTATCCTGCGGATTTATTCTTGAAGAAGGCTTGCCGCTTGAAACGCTAGAGCGCGTCGTCACCAGCATGGCGGCCACCGCCAAAGCGGCGGGAATTGAGGTCGTGACCGGCGACACCAAAGTGGTGCAGCGCGGAGCGGCGGACAAACTGTTCATCAATACCGCGGGCATTGGCGCGATTCCAACGGGCCTGAATTGGGGCGCGCAGCAAATTAGCGCGGGCGACGTGTTAATCGTCAGCGGAACGTTGGGCGACCACGGCGCCACTATCCTGAACCTTCGGGAATCGCTGGGCCTGGAAGGTGCATTGGTGAGTGACTGCGCGGTGCTGGCTCCGCTAATCGCGCCATTGTTGAATATTGCGGGTGTCAAAGCACTACGTGACGCCACTCGCGGTGGGGTGAATGCGGTGCTACATGAGTTTGCGGCATCAAGCGGTTGCGGAATGGAAGTGGCTGAAAGCCAGCTGCCATTGAACCCGGCAGTGCGTGGAGTGTGTGAGTTGCTTGGGCTTGATGCGCTGAATTTTGCCAACGAAGGCAAGATGGTGATTGCGGTTGCGAGGAAGGCCGCAGAAAGTGTCCTTGCCGCTTTACAGGCCAATCCGTTGGGGCAAGATGCCGCAATTATTGGTGAGGTCGTCGAGCGCAAAGGTGTACGGGTGGCAGGTCTATATGGCGTTAAACGGACGCTGGATTTGCCGCATTCAGAACCACTACCACGGATTTGTTGACCTAAGCCAGGAACGCCACGTGCCGCCCTGTCTACACTTAAGCGTTTTATAATACAAATCGCTGGGCGTTTAGATTTTGTAGGGTGGATAAGCGCCAGCGTCATCCACCACCGCCGCACTACCAAATGGATAAGCAAAATGCCATACACACCGATGAGTGATCTCGGGCAGCAGGGGTTATTTGATATTACGCGTACCCTGTTGCAGCAACCTGATCTTCCGGCGCTTGCTCACTGCCTGACGCAAATGGCAAAACAGAGTGCGCTCGCAGACCGAGTGAATATTCTGCTTTACCATCCGTTAAATCAGCGTGTGGCCTTTTATGGCAGGGATCAACTCGGCAAAGAACTGCATTATGAAGATGAAATGGTGCTGGCAAATGGGCCTGTGCGACGCGTGCTTTCGCGCCCGGAAGCCCTGATTTGTACCGAAGAAGAATTTAACGACACCTGGCCGCAGGTGATGAACCTTGAACTTTACGCGCCATTTGGCCGCTACTGCCTGTTACCTCTGGCGGCAGAAGGCAAAATCTTTGGTGGTTGCGAGTTTATTCGCAATAACGATGCGGTCTGGACGGACAAAGAGTTGAGTCGTCTGCATACGTTCGCACAAGTCGTGGGGCTGGTGGCAGAACAAATTCAAAGCCGCCTCGACTCCAATCATGATTACCAACAACTTTGCCGCGAACGTGATGATTTCCGTATCCTGGTGGCGGTGACAAACGCCGTACTTTCCAAGCTCGATCTCGATGACCTGATAAGCGAGATTGCCAACGAAATACATCACTACTTCTCCATCGATTCGATAAGCATCGTTTTGCGTGGCAGTCGCAAAGACCGCCTGACAGTCTATTCCACTCACTTTGTGAAAGAGCAATCGCCAATCCATGACCGGAGCGATGTCGTCCATGCGGGGACGCTCTCCGAACGGGTGTTTAAAAGCGGTGAAATGCTGCTGCTGAATTTGCATCACGGCGACCAACTCGCGCCGTATGAGCGCATGTTGTTTGAAATGTGGGGTAATCAAATTCAGACGTTGTGTCTGCTGCCGCTCACGTTTGGCAACAACATGCTGGGCGTGTTGAAGCTGGCGCAATGTGAGGCGGGCGTGTTTACCCCACAAAATCTCAAACTGCTGCGCCAGATTGCTGAGCGTATCGCCATCGCGGTGGATAACGCGCTGGCATATCAGGAAATCAATCGTTTAAAAGAGAACCTCGTCGACGAAAACCTCTATCTCACTGAGCAAATCAACAATGTCTCCAGTGATTTTGGCGAGATTATTGGCCGTAGCGATGTAATGTCGAACGTGCTCAAACAAGTCGATATGGTGGCAAAAAGCAACAGTACGGTGTTGATCCTCGGAGAAACCGGCACCGGCAAGGAGCTGATTGCACGGGCGATTCATAATCTGAGCGAGCGTAACAGCCGCCGTATGGTGAAAATCAACTGCGCGGCAATGCCCGCCGGATTGCTGGAAAGTGACTTGTTCGGCCATGAACGCGGTGCGTTTACCGGCGCCAATACCCAGCGCATCGGGCGGTTTGAGCTTGCAGACAAAAGCTCGATGTTTCTTGATGAAGTGGGCGATATGCCGCTGGAGCTGCAACCGAAACTGCTGCGCGTGCTACAAGAGCAAGAATTTGAGCGACTTGGTAGTAACAAAGTTCAGCAGGTGGATGTGCGTTTAATTGCGGCGACCAATCGCAATCTCAAAGAGATGGTGGCCGAGCGTGAATTTCGCAGCGACCTCTATTATCGCCTGAACGTGTTTCCCATTACGTTGCCACCGTTGCGTGAGCGCCCGGAAGACATTCCGCTATTGGTGAAATCTTTCACCTTTAAAATCGCCCATCGCATGAACCGCAGCATCGACAGTATTCCGGCGGAAACCTTGCGCACGCTCAGCCGTATGGATTGGCCAGGCAACGTACGTGAACTGGAAAACGTGATTGAACGGGCGGTGCTGCTAACTCGCGGCAATGTGCTACATCTTTCTCTACCGGAAAGGGATTATCACCAGACGGAAGAAAAAGCGCTGCCAGTAATGGCGAGCGAAGAAGTCCGTGAAGGGGAAAATGAGGCACAGAGAATTTTGCGTGTACTAAAAGATACCAACGGTGTCGTTGCAGGCCCGCGTGGTGCGGCACAACGCTTGGGACTCAAACGCACGACGTTGCTTTCACGCATGAAACGTTTGGGGATTGGTAAAGAGGGGTTATAAACTAGTTATAACGAGACTGATGACATCACTTTTCCTTAGGTCGGATAAGCGTCAGCGTCATCCGACAAAACCTTATTTCTATACCCTACATTTTTTACCAGGTAACTTACGACCATGGCACTGATCCCAAAAAACTACACGCGGCTGGAAAGCGGCTACCGTGAAAAAGCACTGAAATTGTTCCCGTGGGTCTGCGGGCGCTGCTCACGCGAGTTTGTTTACTCAAACCTGCGCGAACTGACTGTACACCACATGGATCACGACCACACCAACAACCCGGAAGATGGCAGCAACTGGGAGCTGTTGTGCCTGTATTGCCACGACCACGAGCACTCAAAATACACCGAGGCCGACCAGTACGGCTCGACGGTGGTTGCGGGTGAAGATGCGCAGAAAGATGTTGGCGAAGCGACCTATAACCCGTTCGCGGATTTAAAGTCGATGCTCAATAAGAAGAAATAGCGGTTGGGTGAACGGATTTCGTAGGCTAGATAAGCGCCAACGACAACCAGCACGGCGGCAGATTGCAACTCGGTACATGATGAGTGGGCATACGGAAACGTAGCCCACTTTTTTGTATCCATTTTTTGGAAAGGTTTTTCCAAATCTTGTGGCAGGAAGTTGAATTTACGGACTTTTCGCGATGGATTTGCGGAATTTTCGCAACAGCTTTAATTGTGAATGGAGGGCTCTATGGGGAAAATTCTGATCTGATCAGCTATCGCAAGTGGTTATATTTGCAGCAAATGTTTTTCCCAATTTCACCCTTTCAAAATAAAGAGGGATAGTACAGTTCACTGTTAGAGAACGACCCGCTTCGAATGGAAGTATGCCAATAAATAGCTGTTTTTCACCCATTTATTCGCTTCTTCTGCCTGCAAAACGAACATGCCGCAATAGTTCTGCAAGTTTAATGAATTCATTATTTGCGTTTGCTTAATTAATGACTCAATCAGCTTGCTGATGTTCTGGTGCGAAATACCAGTATTCAAAGAAAAACGTCTCGAAAATAAATCATATTTTTTTCAATTGGTTAGACTGTATCCGGTTAAGCATCTCAATGACGAGTGGGTCTTTTTCTCTCCCGAATCTACTATTCTCTGTCTGGGCATGCTTAGATTAATCTGATAGCGATTTTTTACACACAGCGAGTATAAAAACAAACAGATTATTCGTTTTTGGGGTTTATCAGTATTCCATTGTTTTTTATTTTGTCAGACACTTTATCTCTGAATATTAAGCAATAACATATATCTGAAATATCTATTAAATTTGAGTGAAAGTTCCCGCGCCATTATAATTACATTATTTATCCATCCTTAAAATAATTTTATGATATTCAATGAAGAATTTATTTAAACGTGGAATTTACAGCATTAATGAATTATTTGTCACTATTTAACTATTGCTTTGTCGCTATTTGTAGTGATTTTAAATTATCGTATTTTAATAATTTTATGTTTATATCTTGTTGTTTTAAAAGAAAATAAAAATTTAAGCAAAACCTTTCTTCGGGTTTTTAATGAATGAATATAACACTGCCGCCTTTTTGCCCTCTCTAATCCGCTGTAATAGAATGCGCGAAATTCACTCTTCTTAAGACTCAAGTAACCACAGGGATGTGGTTATTACGATATGTGCACAGTAGGAGTTTCTGTAATGGCACGTGGTTATTTCCACGTTCGCCATGGGCGGTAGCGTTGTTAAAAGGAATTAAGGTATTAGCATCATGAGTAAAGAAATAATCATCATTTTTTTGACCGCAATGACTTCGCTCCTTATTGCTCGAGTAGTGGCCTTCAAATGTGGCCTGGTGGACAAACCCGGCGGGCGTAAACAACACAAAGGTGAAATACCTTTGGTGGGTGGGATCTCATTCTATTGCGCCATTGCCATTTGTTATCTGTTCAGACCTGAAGTATTGCCTCAAACCGAAGCGCATTTTCTTACCTATTTTTTGAGTGTTTCATTGCTGCTTTTTGTCGGTATTGCCGATGACCGTTTTGACCTTCCAGTCATTCCACGAGTTGTCATTCAAGCGCTTTCAGCTGTCATTCTTATGGTCGATGGCCTTTACCTACAAAGCTTCGGCTACGTGCTAGGCGAACATGAATTGCTGCTTGGCCCACTGGGTTATCTGGTGACGCTGTTTGCCACTTGGGCCGCTATCAATGCTTTCAATATGATTGATGGTGTTGATGGTTTGCTCGGTTCTGTGTCCTGCGTGATATTTGCAATGCTAATAGCGGTCTTCTTACTCGCAGGGAAACAAATCCACGCCATGTGGTGCCTGTTAATGATAGTCGCCTTGATCCCTTATTTGATGCTCAACATGGGTTTCATCAGCAGCAAACGACTTAAAGTTTTTATGGGTGATGCAGGCAGCATGGTAATTGGTTTTACCGTGTTGTGGTTGGTTATGCTCGGCAGCCAGGGCAATGATGCCGCAATGGCACCAGTGACTGCGTTGTGGCTGATTGCGCTGCCATTGATGGACATGGTGACGATTATGGTGCGCCGTCTGCGTCGGGGGCAAAGCCCGTTCCATCCGGATCGTGATCATTTACACCATATTTTATTACGTAGCGGGTTAACAGGCCGCCAGACGGTTCTGTTTGCTTCGGTGCTTACCGCAACACTTGCGTGTGTCGGGATTGTACTTTCCATAATAGGTATTACTGAGTGGCTTTCACTGGTTCTGTTTATCAGCGTATTTGCCAGCTATTTTGCCATCAACACTAAGCTACAACAGCGGCACCCGGATATGAGAATTCAGCTTAAAGCGTCTCGTACTGTGAATGTAGATGCACCTGTCAGTCACCGCTAATGCCTCCCATTTTCCTTTATATAAAAACCCAGTGCCGCTGGGTTTAAAAACTTCGATGAACCAAGTGACCAACATGATAATTGTAAAATTAGCAGCTGTGCCGTTATTGATTTCAGCTGTCTTGCTTAGTGGCTGCACGATTGTTCCCGGCAGTAACCTCACAACCTCCGGAAAGACCATCGTTAATAAAGGCGACTCAGTGAATATCAATGACAAGGTTAACGTCTACGCCGTGACCCCAAAATTAATTGAATCACTCAGCGCAGCGCCAGTAGTCGCGCGTACTAACTCGCAGCTCGAAAAAGAGGTGCAGGATTATCAGTATCGCATTGGTGTGGGTGATGTTTTGATGGTTACAGTATGGGATCACCCTGAATTGACGACACCTGCTGGCCAGTACCGTAGCGCATCAGATACCGGCAACTGGGTGCAGTCCGACGGCACCATTTTCTACCCGTACGCGGGCAAAGTAAAAGTGGTTGGCCGCACGTTGGCTGAGTTACGCGAAGAGTTGACACGTAAACTGGCGGCTTATATTGAATCTCCACAAATCGATATTAGTGTTGCCGCATTCCGCTCCCAGAAAGCCTACGTGACCGGTGAAGTTTCACATTCTGGTCAACTGGCAATTACTAACGTGCCATTAACTATTATGGATGCGATCAACCAGGCCGGTGGTCTTGCTGAAAATGCAGACTGGAATAATGCGGTACTGACCCATAACGGCAAAGACGAACGTATTTCCCTCCAGGCGTTGATGAAAAATGGCGACCTACAACAGAACCGCCTGATGCATAACGGCGACATTCTTTTTGTACCGCGTAACGATGACCTGAAAGTGTTCGTGATGGGGGAAGTGAAAAAACAAACCACCCTGAAAATGGACCGCAGCGGTATGACGTTAACTGAAGCATTGGGTAACGCGGAGGGTATTGACCAGATGACATCAGATGCGACCGGTATTTTCGTTATCCGCTCAACCAGCGGTAAAAACAACGGAGGAAAACTAGCGAATGTCTACCAACTGAATATTTCTGATGCCACTGCCTTGGTAATGGGAACCGAATTCAAACTACAACCGTACGACATTGTCTATGTTACCACCGCCCCTATTACCCGCTGGAATCGCGTGCTGGGTCAGTTAGTCCCTACTATTACAGGGATTAATGATATGACCGAAACCGTCCGCATGATTAAGAATTGGTAACTATGTTCGATTCAATATTAGTGGTTTGCACTGGCAATATTTGCCGTTCGCCGACTGGGGAACGTTTATTACGAAAAGCGTTTCCCGATAAAAAGATTGATTCGGCTGGTCTGGATGCGCGAGTAGGAGAAGGGGCTGAGCGAAAATCAGTAGAGGTGGCTGCGCAAAATGGGTTAAGTCTTGAAGGCCATCGAGGGCAGGCATTTTCCTCAAGCCTTGCGATGCAATACGACTTGATTCTGGTGATGGAAAAATCCCACCTCGAGCGTATTAAAAAGAACTATCCAGAAGTGAGTGGTAAAACCATGTTATTTGGTCATTGGCAAAATCAGCTTGAAATAGGTGATCCTTATAATAAAAGCCGCGAAATGTATCAATTGGTTTATACGCAATTAGCCCAAGGCACCGCGCGCTGGGTCCTGGCGTTAAAGAAATAGAAACGTAAAGAGATGTGGTTAAATGTCTGAATATTCCTCCAGTGTTAATAAAAATAATAGTAACAATAAAAGTGAAGAGATTAATTTATCTGAGCTGATAGGTGTACTGCTTGATAATAAGTGGAAGATAGTAATAATCACCGCCATGTTCACTGCTATCAGTATTGCTTATGCCTTGATAGCGACACCGATTTATAGTGCGAGTGCTTTGGTGCAAGTAGAGCAAACCGCCGGTGGCAATGTATTGAGTAAGCTTTCCGAAATTATTCCGGATGGTAAACCTGAATCGCAGACTGAAATTGGTTTATTACAGTCTCGTTTAGTTTTGGGACAAACCGTTGATGATTTGGCGTTGGATACAGTGGTGCAGCAAAAGCACTTACCACTATTTGGGAAAGGTCTCTCACGTTTGTTCGGTTATTCGGATGGAAAGATAGCTATTTCACGCTTAATCGTTCCTGATGAATTGCTGGATATTCCATTTACACTTACCGTTTTGTCGCCAACCGAGTATAGCATTTCAGTTAATGATATTACCCTGCGAGGTAAGACGGGTGAGTTGTTAGATAAGAACGGGATTAGTTTACTGGTCAGCGATATTTCAACACCACAGAATACCTCTTTTATTTTAACCAAATGTGCAAAGCTAACAGCTATTAATAATCTGCTGGATGATTTCTCTGTCACTGATATGAGTAAAGACAGTGGCATGTTGCAATTAACCTTTAAAGAAGAAAGTGTTAAGCAGGCAACTAATATATTAAATAGCATCAGCAATAATTACTTGCAACAAAATGTAGGCCGCAAATCAGAAGAAGCGGCAAGAAGTCTGGACTTCCTTAAAGAACAACTACCTTTGGTACGTGCAAAATTAGACGATGCAGAAAATAACCTGAATTTATTCCGACAGAAAAATGAGTCTGTAGATTTATCATTAGAGGCAAAATCTGTATTGGATAACACTGTTTCTTTGGAAACACAGATAAATGAACTAACCTTTAAAGAGGCGGAGATCTCCAAGCTTTATACTCGTGATCACCCGGCCTATAGAACATTGCTGGAAAAGAAAGCACTACTTCTCAAAGAACGCGATAAACTGAATGTTCGCATCAGTAACATGCCGAAAACACAGCAAGAGATTTTAAGCCTGACGCGGGATGTACAGTCAGGTCAGGAAGTCTACATGCTGCTGTTAAATAAACAGCAAGAGTTAAGTATTAACAAAGCCAGCACAGTGGGGAATGTACGCATTATTGATAATGCAGTGGCCGACCATAAACCTGTCGCACCCAAAAAAGCGATTGTTATTTTGGTAGGTATGCTTTTTGGTTTGTTTATTTCAGTCGTATATTGCATTCTTCGCAAGTTATTGCATAGCGGTATTGAAAGTAGCGACCAGATTGAGAGTCTGGGGCTCAATGTTTACGCGACTATTCCAGCCTCCAAATGGTTAAAAGATAAAAACCAGAAGCTAGGGAAAAACAAACGCAAAGCAGTGCGATCAGTCAATCTGTTAGCGAAAGATAACCCTACAGATCTTTCTGTGGAAGCTATTCGAAGCCTGCGCACCAGTCTACATTTTGCAATGATGCAAGCCGAGAATAATATATTACTGATTTCTGGTGCGACGCCTGAAGCGGGTAAGACATTTGTCAGTTGTAACCTTGCGGTTGTTATAGCCCAGTCGGATAAAAAAGTTCTGTTAATTGATGCTGACTTACGTAAAGGTCAGGTTCATCACCTTCTTGGTTGCTCAGAAAAAAATGGTTTGTCCGATATTCTTATTAATAGAGATTCTTATGGAAGAAACATTAAGAAAACAGAAGTTGAAAATCTGGACTTCATTTCTCGTGGACAAATACCACCAAACCCTTCTGAGTTATTAATGAATGCAAACTTTAAACACTTAATGATTTGGGCCGCCAGTCAGTATGATCTAGTTATCGTCGATACTCCGCCAGTTCTGGCCGTCAGTGATGCCTGTATCGCCGCGAAATATGCAGGAACCACTATGCTAGTCGCTCGTTTTCAGCAGAACACCTTGAAGGAGATTGAAGTTTCAGCTAAACGCTTTTCTCAAAACAACCTGACGGTAAATGGGGTTATATTTAACGGTGTGGAAAAAACCTCACATAACTATTATGAGTATGGTAGCTATACGCAATATCAAAATGATTAACATGCAACTTAAATGTTATTGAAAGATGAGTCTTCCATAAGTTATAACGAACAAACGATGTAAGTTATTCAGTGTAGATAAAAGGTTCCAATGATGACTGTTTTACTTAACTATATATGATTACCTTATTATATTCTTTAATGTTTATCATTTCTATATACATGCCTGTGATACGCTTTTCAGGAATGCCATTCTTAATCTCTGATTTGATATTGGTCATGGTATTTCTGTTTTCATTATTTAAACTAACACAACGCAAAGAAATGCAAACATTAGATTTTCTGTTGACAATGCCTTTCATTTACGGATTTATGTTGATTCTTATTAGAAGTATTTATGGGGCATTTGAGCTAAAAGACCTGGTAATACCTGTAATCCATCTAAAAATGTTTCTTTTTGTTTTCTCGTCTTTTACATTATGGGGGAATATAAATAAAAGAATATTATTTAATGTAGTGTATTATAGTATATTAATACAATTGTGCGTGGCTACTCTTCAGAAGCTAGGTATTCCAGGTTTTGCGAGTGGTTTCTTTTATAACATTGCTGTAAGTAATGCGATGAGTAATGTGTATTATGGAGGCGATATTGCTCATATAATATCAACACACTTAAATGTTACTTTTAGACCTATTGGTTTTATAGGCTCACCAACAATACTTGCCACCTACTTTGTCATCATATTTCATTTGTTTGATTTGTTTTTCCCAAATGTTAAAGTTAAATCCTTTATCTATTATTCATTGCTTCTTTGCTTCAGTAAAATAACGCTAATAGGTTTTTTTATTTCAAACAACATAGTGTTGCCATTAATAAATTATAATTTTAAGAAGATATTTTTGTCATTGATTTCTTCTATTGTGGTGATTTCAATTTTCATTATTTTTATTAGCTATAACACAAGAATGAACGATTATTTTATGCTTTTTGTGAATGGTGATGATTATGGAGTGACTCATAGGATATCAGTTATTGATTTTATGTCTGAATTAAATATAACACAGCTATTGTTTGGCGTTGGTGGAAGTACTAATTTTATTTTCGATAGCGGTTTTTTGCTTACTATATATAGATTTGGAATAATTTATTTATCAATTGTATATGTTATCTATTACATGATTTTAAAGACGTTCTCGTATAAACAGTCCCATGTTTTTTTATTAATAATGTTTATATTAACCGATTTGACGATTGGCTCTTTCCATAACCAAATGTTCTTCTATCTTATAGCGTTCAGTATATTGTACTCAAGGTATATGTTTGAAATGCATTATGTGCCAAATAAATGATAACCAAAAACATGTTAGCCAAATTAAATAAACTGTGTAAATACATTGATCAGTTTTCATTCGCTTTATTGAACGTAGGAATGATTTTTTTTGCTTCCAGGTTTTTAGATAATTCCCAGGCTGCAAAATATATCATTATAAATTCATACTCTTCGTTCAGTCTGGTTGTTATCGTGTCGCTGGTCATCTCTCCATTTTGGATTTTTAGCGTAGAGAGAGCGACGCGAGGATACCACTACAGGCTGTCATTATATTTGACGGTATTCATAAGTTTTATTTCTGCTACATTACTATCATCAGTGATGTTTGTCAGAGAACAGGATTATAAATATAGTTTACTAATTTTCGGCCTTTCAATGTGTTATCCAATGTATGACTTTCTGCGCCGTAGTCTCTATATTGTCAAGAAGGAATTTATTGCTGCAATGCTCTCGGTGTCATTATTTTTGAGCACCATGTTGAGTTATTGTGCCATGTATTTTTCTGGTGTCCGTGAAGCTGGGTGTTATTTATCTGCGCTGATCCTTATTATGAGCATTATATCTTTAGTCATTATTCTTTTTAATAACAATAACTATCGTGTTTTTGATTCAGAAAATGAGCTTAAGAAAGTCCTCTTTGAATACTGGACAATTGGGAAGTGGTCAGCTGCTTCAATGCTCTGCTTTTGGCTTATCACCCAAGGTAGCTTTATTTACCTCGAGAAAGATATCGGGAATGAGCAATTGGTATTTACAAGGCTTGCATTAAGCCTTGCAGGAATTATCGCAATATATTTTTCAGCAGTAGAGAACAAACTAATGCCTGAAATCAGAGAGATAGTATACAAAGGCAATTCAGATTTATTGATTTTAAAATGGAAGAAATATTTTACTAATGGTCTGAAAACTTCTGCTTGTTGTACTTTTATTGTTGTATTTTTTTATTCTATATTTTTCAAAACAAACCAATACCAATTATCTATTGTGTTATTGATGTGTCTTTACCAGTCGGTGAGTGGTATTTTAAAATTTAATTCCTTCTATCTCAAAGCCAAGAAACTTCACAAGTCTGTTTTTTACTGCAATTTTATTTCGGTAATTATTGTGATTTTAATTTATATGGTTGCAGATACCGATAATGAATTTTTACTCCCATTAATTATATTAGTTAATGGAGTCATAAGTTCTGCGTTGTACGGCTATTTTTTATATATAAATCGAGGTGTGTAACTTTGTTTTTTGATAATGCGTCATTGAAAATTGGAATTTTGAATACAAGTGTTTGCTCAATGAATATTGGTGATTTCATTATTATGGATTCGGCATATAAACAAGTTTGCAAATTATTCCCACAGTCACAAAAGGTCCACTTCCCTACCCATGAAAGAATTACTCGGGTGGGAATGAAAAGACAAAAAGAAGTCTCCGCAAACATTCTTTGTGGCACTAATTGTCTTAACTCTTCCATGTTGTTACACAGACAATGGAATGTTGACCTTTATAACGCCTTTTTTATGAAAGATGTCATTACATTAGGTGTCGGTTGGACAAACTACCAGGATAAGCCAGGAGCCTACACATCTTTTTTACTGAAGAATATTCTTAGTAAAACCCACATACATTCTGTCCGTGATTCTTATACTGAAAAGCTTTTAAACAGTGCAGGTGTCAAGAATGTCGTCAACACTGCATGCGCAACAATGTGGGACTTAACAGAAAGTCACTGTGGGCAAATAGTGCCTAAAAAATCTAAGGATGTCATCTTTACGCTTACGGACTATAGAAAAGATCCTGCTAAAGATTTAATCCTGATTGAAGCATTAAAAAAATCTTATAGCGATGTCTATTTTTGGGTGCAAGGTTCTCAAGATTATGACTACTTCCAGTCATTTGGCTGTTTAATTAATGGCATTAAGGTTGTTCCTGCCAACCTTTCCGACTTCGATTACATATTAGAGAATGTTCCATCTATAGACTATGTTGGAACGCGCTTGCATGCTGGCATCAGAGCTCTGCAGAAGCTAAAAAGAAGTATCATTATTTCAGTTGATAATAGGGCTGAAGAAAAAAGAAAAGATTTCAATCTACATGTCATACCAAGAGATTTGTGTGTTGAAGAGTATGTCAGTATTTTCAATGAAGATCATTACACCAATATTTCTTTGCCGCTAAACGCTATTGAACTATGGAAAGGTCAGTTTGAATAATAACGTATTATTTTTGGTGTCTTCTTTAAAAAGAGGGGGGCCCATAAATCAGCTTTATGAACTACTGAGTAGTGATGTATTTAAGAATCATAACCGGATAATAAGTATAATCTCTTTATCCTCTCTGGATATAACAGATTCACGAGCTGTGGATTTTGAAAAATTAGGATGTCATGTAGAGTCTTTCAATAATGATTCTTATAATTTCCTTAAGATCTCAAGATGCTTACTGGCGTTTGTTAAAAACAATGACATTGATGTCGTGGTTTCACAAGGGATAAGGTCAGATATTGCTTTGTCGCTCATTATTAATCAGGTTAAGGCAGAGTGTTTTTGTATTTTGCATAACTATATAGGCCCTGATTATAAATTAACGTATGGCAAAGTGTTATCCAGGCTGATGACTCATCTTCATCTATATGCTTTCAGAAGATTAAAGGTTATTTCAGTCTCAAAAAGTGTCGCTGACTATGTAGAGCAAAAATATAACATTTCCAGCACACCCATTAAAAATGGGGTGCGTTCTGTTGATTATTCTTCACTACCTATTGTACATGACCCCATCAAATTAATTTATGTCGGTGTGGTTAATAAAAGAAAACGAGTGAAAGAGTTAGTCGAGTGTTGTAGTGAACTAGAAAAAGACAATGTTACTTTAAGCATTGTTGGAAACTGTGACATCAATGATCTTAATAAAACATACAAGAACGCATTATATCTTGGGCAAAAGAATAACATTCCTTTTCTTCTTTCACAGCACCATATATTTGTTTCTTTTTCTGCTTTCGAGGGACTCCCAATGGCAGCACTGGAAGCATTGGCTATGAGTACTCCTTGCATTTTGTCAGATATTCCGCCGCATAAGGAGATCATAGAATTAAGCCCAAACTTCGGTTGTGTTTGTGATATTAACGATCCCAGCGCACTGAACGATGCAATTAAACACTGCTTAACAATAAATCCTCATGATGTAAAAAGGGATTTTGATCTTTTCTTATCCTCAGAAGTCATGGCGCATTCCTATCAACGAATTTTAATCAAATAGTCATCGTGTAGCTGGAATCCATAAATTTAATTATATTTCAAAACTGAAAGTGGAATGATATGGAAAATAAAATATCAGTTATCATGAGTTTATATAAAAATGACACACCTGAGTATACTGTTGCTGCGATAGAAAGTTTGTTATCACAATACGTTTATTGTGACATATTAATTTATCGTGATGGTAAGGTGAGTGATGCTTTACAGAAAGTACTTGATGGTTATTCAGAAAACACACGATGTAAAATTTTTGAATTTGATGAAAATAAAGGACTTGCAACCGCTTTAAACTATTTAATTGAACGCTGTTTAGAAATTGGCTATAAGTTTATTGCTCGTATGGATAGTGATGATATATCACATCCAGATCGACTCTTAAAACAGATGAATTTTATGAAAACGTGTAGTGACATTGATGTTTTAGGAACATCTTGTCATGAATTTGGTGCTAATTTTGCTCTGGACCAAAAACACTTACCTGTAAATCATAACGATTTATTAAAGTTCAGTATTATTCGTTGTCCTTTTATTCATCCATCGGTCATGTTTCGTCGTAAAGTTTTTGAGAGAGGATTCCGCTATCCTGTTGATACCACGTTAACTGAAGATATGGCACTGTGGTTTTACCTTTTACATAATGGTTTTAGATTTGCCAATATCAATGAAGTGCTGCTGGATTACCGACTTGATGAGGATACTGTTCATCGCAGGAAAGGGTTTAGCAAAGCGTTAAGCGAAATACAGTTAAGAAGTAAGTATATGTGGGTGTTAAAGCAAACCTCTCTGAGAAATATAGTGTTGATTTTTTCTCGCATCGTTTTTCATTTAATTCCTGCCAACCTTTTGCGGGTTGCTTATAAATGGGCTAGATAAGCTAATTACATTTTCAAATTTGTTCATCTTTATATAAATGGGATCCCGCTAAGCCCCTTTATTTCATCAATGGAATTTCCGAATACACCAGGAAGGATGTCCCGTGGGTTCGTGTATAAAAAATATTTTTCGGGTAACCACCAGTATTACCCTAATGAGTGCCTGTATTATCGCGCATGCGGGTGGCCTGCTTTTACCCGATGAAATGCTGCGTAACGATCTGGCCTTTCTGTCAGAAAGGGGCGTTATCAATCTGGGACTATCCACCTGGCCTCTGAGCCAGGATGAAGTCGAGCGGGCGCTGAAAAATGCCCGAACAGAAAATGCTTCTGAAAATGCCGCCCTGGGACGTGTGGATCGTCGTATTGCCGCCTTGAAAGCGGATACCCGAATTACCGCTCATTCATTTAGCAATGAACCCGGTACGCCGCAGGGATTTGCGGGTGCAATTGATGCTGGGCAGAAAGCGTCGTTGGGCTTTAATCTCGGTGGCGACGCGTGGGACGTGCATCTGCAGGGAAACGCAGAAGCAGATATGCAGATAAGTAACGGTTCCCGATACAATCTCAATAATTCCTACGGCGCGTTTAGATTCGCAAATCAGTGGCTCGCTTTTGGGCAAATCCCGCAGTGGTGGGGGCCGGGCTATGAAGGCAGCCTGATTCGTTCTGACGCCGCCCGCCCGGTGACGGGTTTTTTGATGCAGCGTGCTGAACAAACCGCACCGGAAACCTGGTGGCTGAACTGGATTGGCCCATGGCAGTATCAGCTTACGGCAGGTGAACTCAGCCAGTATGCCGCCGTACCCCATACGCTTCTTACCGGCGGGCGGCTAACATTTTCCCCGCTGTCATCCCTGGAGCTTGGTGCTTCACGCATGATGCAGTGGGGAGGTGAAGGGCGGTCTGAATCATTCAGCACATTTATGAAAGGTTTTACCGGCCAGGATAACACCGGCACAGGGAATGAGCCGGGTAACCAACTGGCGGGGTTTGATTTCAAATTGAAGCTGCAACCGACGCTCGGGTGGCCGATTAATTTTTACGGCCAGATGATTGGCGAAGATGAAGCCGGGTTTATGCCCAGCGGAAATCTGTTTCTTGGCGGCGTGGAAGGCCATCATACCGCCGGAAAAAACGCGATTAACTGGTATATGGAAGCGCACGATACGCGGCGCAACTTCAGCCGCCTGGGTTCCAGCTACACCCACCATATTTACACCGACGGCTATTATCAGCAGGGGCATCCGCTGGGCGATGCGATAGGTGGCGACGGTCGGCTGCTGGCGGGGCGAGTGGAACTTGCAACTGAGGCGGGGCAGCGCTGGAGCGCGCGTTTGGCCTACGCCCGGGTTAACCCTGAAAGTGATGAGATTAACCACGCTTTCCCTCGGTCAGACACCTTGACCGGACTCCAGCTCGGCTGGAGCGGTGACGTTTATCGCTCGGTTAGAGTTAAAGTCGGTGTCTGGTATACCGAGGCCGATAAGAGTGATAACGATGCCGGCGTGGGAGTAGGGGGCGAAATCCCGTTCAACTGGTAAACCGAAAACCCATCCGGGTGGTAATTTCCGAACCATAAACATAATAGAGAGGCGGGTAATGCAACGTTACTCGCCTCTAATCCGAATTAATATGCACCTTACAATAGCGCCGCTTCCATGCAGCGGGCGTTAACCCCATCGCTTTACGAAATACCTTCCGAAAATAACCCACATCCTGAAACCCACAGCGTTCGGCCACTTCGCTTAATGAACAGGCATCGCCAATCAGCATTTTTTCTGCACTGAGCACGCGCTGACGGTGAATCGCCTCGGTAATGGTCAGTTGAAATGTTTGACGGTAAACACGACCAAGATAATCCGCATTGCAATGTAGCTGGCTGGACAGTGTCGATGTAGAAACCGGCAGATGAAACTGAGTTCGAATTAACTGCTGCGCTTTATACGCCAGTGCCACGCCGCTGTTATCTGCTTGCTGGCTATCGTTTACCGCCACAGAAAGTTGCTGCATGATCAGCAGTAAAATTAATTCCAGCGCACTGCTGCGAGTAATGGATTCTTGTTCTCTTAAAAACTGGCGGAATAAAGAAATAACGTATTGGGGATTAAGAATTTGCCCATGCTGAGGTAAGGATATTAACGATGCTGGGAAGTCGGATTTATTATCACGTGGTGGTGTAAGTTCAAAGTGTAGCCAGTAGAATTTTAAATCAGACGGGAAGGTTCCTACCCCGACGTGTTTTCTGTGTGGCCAAAGTAATAAGCTTTCCCCTGCCTTTACGCTGAACAGCGTGTCATCCTCACGGATCGTAAGTGTCCCTTTTTCAACGAAAATCAATTCCCACGAATCGAGTTCACGCAGCGGGTGGCGACCTACGCCTCGCGAAATAAACAAGCCACCGTTTTGCACGGAAATGGGTAAAGATATTTTTAAATCAAGCAATTAGATTTTCCTGTAATCCGTTCACCCGATGTAGTGTAGATAAAATTCGTCAACCGGTGGGATTGATACCGGCGTTTGGCGATCTTGTTCACAATTTTATCTTCAGGTCGGAATTGTCCTCTTTTTATACTTTTCTCTCGCCTTGTTGGTACTGAGATTGAGTGCCAATTTATTGGGGTATACCCATCATGCTTCAAGCCGCATCTTTGTTGGCTGCGTTCACTGACCCGAATTACTTACTTATGTAAGCTCATCGGGATACGTTTACTTGCCGCCTCGATGCAACTCGAATTATTTAGGGTAAGCAAAAATAATAACTTCCGGTTCTTAACCTGAAACGAGGTGTTAATAAAATCATGACCTCTACCCCTATAAATAATACTGATATTGTGACCTCTGATTTAAACGGCAGGCTCTCGATTCGCGAGAAAATAGGTTATGGATTAGGTGACGCAGGTGGAACGGTAATTACCTGCCTTATCATGAACTTCCTGACTTTTTTCTACACCGATATTTTTGGTTTAACCCCCGCAGTCGTCGGCACGCTGTTTATCGCGTTACGCGTTTTTGACGCCATTTCTGACCCGCTGATGGGCATTCTGGCAGACCGTACCCAAAGCCGTTTTGGGCGTTTTCGCCCGTGGCAGCTGTGGGTCGCGGTGCCAATTGGCGTGATAGGCGTGCTGACGTTTACCGTGCCGGATCTCAGCGCCAATATGAAAATCCTCTGGGCGTTCGGCACTTATCTCCTGCTTTCAGTGGGCTACACCGCCATCAACGTGCCGTACTGCGCGCTGATCAACACCATGACTACGCGTCACGATGAAGTCATTTCCTGCCAGTCCTGGCGCTTTGTGCTGTGCGGGGTGGCGGGCTTTTTGGTCTCGGTTGGCCTGCCGTGGCTGGTAGAAATCATCGGCCAGGGAAACGCCGCGAAAGGCTACCAGATGGGCGTCGGCATTTTATGCGCCGTCGCCGTTGTGATGTTCCTGTGTTGCTTCTTCTGGGTGCGCGAGCGGGTGCCGTTGGCGCTGATGGGTAAATTTACCCTGCGCGAACACCTGGCGGGCCTGCGTAAAAATGACCAGCTTTTGCTGAGCCTGGTGATGTCATTTTTGCTTATCAACGTGTTTAACCTGCGCGGCGGCGGCTACATGTATTTCATCACTTATGTGCTTCAGGGCAGCGCCGGGTTTGCCTCACTGTTCTTCACGATGGTGACTTTCGCCTCGATTCTTGGCGCGGTGATTGTTAACCCGCTCGCCAAACGCTTCGATACCGTAAAACTCTACTACTACACCAACCTGGTTCTGGCGGCGTTGGCGGTGGGAATGTGGCTTCTGCCTACCGGCGCGGCGTTCCAGACTTTATGGCTAATCGTGATTCTGGCGAACGGCATTATTCTTGGCTTCACGCTGCCGCTGCACTTTTCGATCATGGCGTTTGCCGATGATTACGGCGAGTGGAAAACCGGCGTGCGCTCATCGGGCATGAACTTCGCCTTCAACCTGTTCTTCATCAAATTAGCCTGGGCCGCCAGTGCGGGAATCATCAGCCTGGTGTTTATCTTTGTGGCCTATCAGCCAGGTCCCGAACACCAGACGGCGGCGTCGCTTTCCGGCATTACCGCGCTGGAAACCCTGCTGCCAGCCGCATTCCACCTGTTACTGGCATTGGCTATCCGCCGCTGCCGTTTGAATAATCCCATGATGGCGCAGATTTCCACTGACTTACGTCAGCGCCATGTCCAGACCGCCTGAGGAGTTGTTATGAATCAGCCTGATATTTTACAGGAAGTAGACCTGCACCAACTGAAAGTGACCGATGCGTTTTTGGGCCAGTACCAGCGGCTGGTGCGCGATGTGGTGATCCCGTATCAGTGGGACGCGTTAAACGACCGCATTAGCGAGGCTGACCCGAGCCACGCCATCGAAAACTTTGAAATTGCGGCGGGGCGCAAAGAGGGCGAGTTTTACGGCATGGTTTTCCAGGACAGCGACGTGGCGAAATGGCTGGAAGCGGTGGCGTGGTCGCTGTGCCAGAAACCGGATGCGGAGCTTGAAAAAACCGCCGACGAGGTTATCGAACTGGTCGAGGCGGCGCAGTGCGAAGACGGTTATCTGAATACTTATTTCACCGTCAAAGCGCCGGAACTGCGCTGGACGAACCTCGCCGAATGCCATGAGCTGTACTGTGCCGGGCATATGATTGAAGCGGGTGTGGCCTTCTTCCAGGCGACCGGGAAACGCCGCCTGTTAGAGGTGGTATGCCGTCTTGCCGACCATATCGACGGCGTGTTTGGCCCAGGTGTAAACCAGCTTCACGGCTACCCGGGCCACCCGGAAATCGAACTGGCGCTGATGCGTTTATATGAAGTGACGGACAACCCGCGCTATCTGAATCTGGTGAATTACTTTGTGGAAGAACGTGGAGCCCAGCCGCATTTTTACGATATCGAATATGAAAAACGTGGGCGTACCTCGCACTGGAACATTCACGGCCCGGCGTGGATGGTGAAAGACAAAGCCTACAGCCAGGCGCACGAACCGCTGGCGTTGCAGCAAACCGCGATTGGCCATGCGGTGCGTTTTGTCTACCTGATGGCGGGCGTGGCGCACCTTGCGCGGCTGCACAAAGACGAAGAAAAGCGCCAGACCTGCCTGCGGCTATGGGACAACATGGTGCAGCGCCAAATGTATATCACCGGCGGGATTGGCTCGCAAAGCAGTGGTGAGGCGTTTAGTTCGGATTACGACTTGCCTAACGACACGGTTTACGCTGAGAGCTGCGCGTCTATTGGGTTGATGATGTACGCCCGTCGTATGTTGCAGATGGAAGCCGACAGCCGTTTCGCCGACGTCATGGAACGTGCCTTATACAACACCGTGCTGGGTGGTATGGCGCTGGACGGCAAACATTTCTTCTATGTGAACCCGTTGGAAGTGCACCCGAAAACTCTCGCGTTTAACCATATTTACGACCACGTAAAACCTGTTCGCCAGCGCTGGTTTGGCTGCGCCTGCTGCCCGCCGAATATCGCGCGTGTGCTGACATCGCTGGGTCATTACATTTATACCCCGCAACCAGATGCGCTCTACGTTCACTTGTATGTGGGTAACGAAATGGCGGTGCCGGTGGGTGATAAATCACTGGGGCTGAAAATCAGCGGCGACTACCCATGGCATGAGGAGGTGGAAATCGTTGTCACATCCCCTCAGCCCGTGCAACACACACTCGCGCTGCGTTTGCCAGACTGGTGTGCTCATCCGCAGGTGATGCTTAACGGCGAAACTTGTGAAGGTGAGATCCGTAAAGGTTACTTGCACATTACTCGAAGCTGGCAAGAGGGCGACCGTATCGCGCTGACCCTACCGATGCCGGTGCGCCGTGTGTATGGTAACCCGCTGCTGCGCCATGTGGCCGGGAAAGTCGCCGTCCAACGCGGGCCGCTGGTCTATTGCCTTGAAGAGGCCGATAACGGTGAAACCCTACACAACTTATGGCTGCCGAAAGACAGCACTTTTAGCCTGATTCAAGGCAAAGGTATTTTCGCCCACAAAGTGCTGATCCAGGCCGATGGTGTGCGTATGGCAAGCAAACAGGCTGAACAACAGGCGTTGTATCACTACGACGAGCCTCCTGTGACTTCAGAGCCACAAAAACTGACCTTTATTCCGTGGTTTAGTTGGGCAAATCGCGGGGAAGGGGAGATGCGTATTTGGGTGAATGGCGATTGATTAATGTGGCCCCTGATGGACGTCAGGGGCTGGTTTTTTTATCTGTTTTTCAGTACCCGCCGCGCCGCTTCTGCTAAAAATGCGCTCCGGCTGGCGTAGTCCGAATTATTTTTTACGAAGCTATCGATATTCACCAGCAGACGCTGTGGCAACGTAATATTGATGCGTTCTACCCGGCCTTCGTATTTATCCAGATTGATGTCAACCATCAGCCAGTGACCATCAATAAAATCATCAGGTTTATTCAGCAAATGCTGTTCAACGGTCAGTTCGGATAAAGGGATGGGTTGCTCTAACTCGCTGAGCATCTCAAAGTGACTATCCAGGGCATTTTGCGCATCGCAAAACGCCTCTGCCAGCGATTCTCCGGCAAAGTAACATCCTGGAACATCAGGGAAAAATCCGCTGGCACTGCCATCAGCATCGCTATGTACATAAGCGGGATAAAACATACTCTCTCCTTATATCCATGATTTATTTGAGCCGCGCATGGGTGAGAATTTGGTGCAACGTTCCCGGCTTAATATCATGGCGAGAGTGAGGAACTGTCATCACTCCGGCGAAATCAGGATGACGAAATTGATAATGACTCCCCCTGACTCGCACCGCTATCCAGCCATGCTTTTTAAGTAATGTCATTAGCTCGGCACTTTTCACTCTACTCCCTTTCTTATTATGTGTACACACGATACACACTTTGTGTGTGATCCCTGCGTTCACCTTAATGAGGGAGAAGTCACTCGTCATTCGGGGAAATGGAAAATTGCGGGAAGTCTCGGAATGAATTTGCTGAAGCTTTTTACTTAAAACTGTAAGTTGCGATCGTGCTCGTATTAATTTCTTTGGTGGACTTCAAGTTTTTTTACCTTTGCATCATGGACTATCTATAAATCCCTACAAAAGAGGTATATGACATGGATTTTATGGAAAGATTAAACACGCTTTCAGCAAAAATAAAGCAGCAAGCTGGTGCGATCCAAACGGAAGAAGCAACGAAAACCGCTTTTGTAATGCCTTTCATCCATAACGTACTTGGTTATGATGTGTTTGACCCAACTGAAGTTGTTCCTGAGTTTATTTGCGATGTAGGAACTAAAAAAGGCGAAAAGATTGACTACGCCATCTGTAAAAATGGTGAAGTGCAGATTCTGATCGAATGCAAAAAAATTGGTGACTCTCTAAATCTAAATCATGCTTCACAATTGTTTAGATATTTTCACGTGACAAATGCTCGTATTTCCATATTAACAAATGGACAGGTGTATAAGTTTTTCACTGACTTAGATTCACCTAACAAAATGGATGAAAAACCGTTCCTTGAATTTGATTTATTAGATATTGATGAATATGTCCTACCTGAATTACGCAAGTTGACGAAATCTGCATTTGATGTCGATTCCATTATTAATGCTGCCGGTGAATTAAAGTATGTCAGCCAAATTAAGCGATTGATTGCTTCACAATTCACCATGCCAGACGAGGACTTTGTAAAATTTTTCGCATCACGTGTTTATGATGGGATCCTTACGCAAAAAGTTAAGGATTCATTTACAGAGCTAACCCAGAAAGCAACGAGTCAATTCTTAAACGATCAGATTAATGAACGATTGAAATCAGCCATGAGTGGAGTGCAACTACCCGTTATTCCTGACGATGTTGCTGTACAGCTGGAGCAAGGTGAACAAGGGAATACGGAAGAGAGTGAAATCAAAACAACGTTAGAAGAGTTAGAAGGCTATCATATTGTAAAGGCCATTGTACGAACGGTGGTTGATGCAAATCGTATCAGTCAGCGAGACACAAAAAGTTATTTTGGCATTCTACTTGATGACAATAATCGAAAACCAATTTGTAGACTGCACTTCAACCGCAACCAAAAATATCTTGGTATTTTTGATGGCGAAAAGAATGAAACTCGCCATCCAATAGAAACGCTTGATGATATATACCAACATGCAGATATATTGAAAGAGACTGCTAGTTTATACCAATAACAAGCGCACTGTATCACCGCCTTTGATTAATATGAGGCGGTGATTTACTTCTGCTTTGCCAGCCACACAGCACCCAGCATTCCGGCTTTATTGCCCAGTTTACAGGGGCGAATTGGGACTTTTAGAACATCCCAGAATTTAAATTCTTCCAGATGGCGCTCTAGCATTGGGTACAGCATTGGCTGTGAGCTAACGCCACCGCCGAGCAAAATGGCTTGGGGATCAAACAGTGAGACCACGCTGTAAATGCCTCGAGCCAGATATTTAACCCAATTGTCGATAACGCCCTGAATATGTAGATCCGTTTCGGCGCGGGCAAAAATATCTTTGCCGTTGATTTTCTCCTCGGCGGGGATGTTCATCTCGCGGCGACACGCTTCCATAAGCCCTTTGGCAGAGGCGAGCTTGTGCATGTCTTCACCGTATTTCCCCACGGGTAAAACGCCAAATTCGCCAGCCCGAAAGTGTGAACCGCGCATTAATTCGCGGTTGACGATAATGCCGCCACCGATGCCAGTACCAATGGTGATGCAGACTAGCGAGTCATAATCATTGCCCGCGCCCAGCCACATCTCACCGAGTGCGGCACAGTTGGCGTCATTTTCAACGGTGATCGGAAGATCAGTCAGTGCACCGAAAATCTCCAGTAGATTGCAGCCATCAAGAAACTCAAGCGCGCCCGCCTTGGGGACATTTCCGGTATGAGGATTGATGTAGCCTGGGAAGCTGATAGCAA
Source organism: Buttiauxella sp. (assembly GCA_035271785.1). Classification (GTDB taxonomy): domain Bacteria; phylum Pseudomonadota; class Gammaproteobacteria; order Enterobacterales; family Enterobacteriaceae; genus Buttiauxella. Next base: position 4,410 of record DATERH010000262.1, on the reverse strand, counting down.
TGCCGGCAATTTCATTATGCTGCCGATAGCCTGCCACCACACTTTGCCAGGCATCAAGAAACAGCTGCTTGTCATAGTGAGTGTCATACTCTTCGGCAATCACTACCTCCCCCTCTTCGGTGAACAAACCGTGCTTAACATGGGTACCGCCTACATCGAAACCTATAAACAGGCGCATGAGCATTCCTTTCAGGTCTAATAAAATGACAAAAATTAAGTATGTATCAAAACTAATACCCTGCTGGATGATTACTCCGAATCATTCGATTAGTAATCCGTGACCTGTGTCGTAAAGCCTCCAAACATTGGCGAAGAAACCACCACTGGCGACTACGCTTGAGAGTGCAAACCGACAAGGAGATACACATGACAAATAATCCTCCAGATACCCGAATTATCCCGGGCGAGTATGGTTTTCCGCTCAAACTTAAACCACGTTATGACAACTTCATCGGTGGGCAGTGGGTTCCACCGGTTGAAGGAAAATACTACGAAAACCTGACGCCTGTAACCGGCCAGCCGCTGTGTGAGATTGCCAGTTCCAGCAAAGGTGATATCGATTTAGCGCTGGATGCGGCACATGAAGCAAAAGCCGCCTGGGGAGGCATGTCCGTCCAGGATCGCGCCAATATTCTGTTTAAAATTGCTGATCGTATGGAGCAGAACATTGAGCTGCTCGCGGCGGCAGAAACCTGGGATAACGGCAAACCGATTCGTGAAACCAGCGGCGCTGACGTACCTTTGGCTATCGACCATTTCCGCTATTTTGCTTCCTGTATTCGCGCACAAGAAGGTGGAATTAGTGAAGTCGATGGCGATACCGTGGCGTATCACTTCCACGAACCTCTCGGGGTAGTCGCACAAATCATCCCGTGGAACTTCCCGTTGCTCATGGCGAGCTGGAAAATGGCTCCGGCGCTGGCGGCAGGTAACTGCATCGTGCTGAAACCGGCGCGTTTGACGCCGCTGTCTGTGTTGTTACTGATGGAGCTGGTGGGTGATTTGCTGCCGCCGGGTGTCATCAATGTGGTGAATGGTGCCGGTGGAGAAATCGGTGAATATCTGGCGACGTCAAAACGTATCGCCAAAGTTGCGTTCACGGGGTCGACCGAAGTCGGTCAGCAGATCATGCAGTACGCGACCCAGAATATTATTCCGGTGACGCTGGAGTTGGGCGGTAAATCACCGAACATCTTCTTTGCCGATGTGATGGACGAAGAGGATGCGTTTTTCGACAAGGCGCTGGAAGGCTTCGCGCTGTTTGCCTTTAACCAGGGTGAAGTGTGTACCTGCCCGAGCCGGGCGCTGGTGCAAGAATCCATCTACGAACGTTTTATGGAACGCGCTATTCGCCGCGTTGAAGCTATCCGCAGTGGCAACCCGCTGGACTCCCGGACACAAATGGGGGCGCAGGTTTCACAAGGGCAGATGGAAACTATCCTCAACTACATTGATATCGGCAAAAAAGAGGGCGCTGATGTGCTCACCGGTGGGCGTCGTAAGGCACTGGAAGGCGATTTGAAAGCCGGTTATTACCTTGAGCCGACGATTCTGTTTGGTAAAAACAACATGCGTGTCTTCCAGGAAGAGATCTTTGGCCCGGTACTCGCGGTGACCACCTTCAAAACCATGGAAGAAGCGCTTGAGTTGGCGAACGATACCGAATACGGCCTCGGTGCAGGTGTCTGGAGCCGTAACGGCAATCTGGCGTATAAAATGGGGCGTGGCATTCAGGCGGGGCGCGTGTGGACAAACTGTTATCACGCTTATCCAGCCCATGCCGCGTTTGGTGGCTATAAGCAATCGGGTATCGGGCGCGAAACTCATAAGATGATGCTGGAGCATTACCAGCAGACGAAATGTTTGCTGGTGAGTTATTCCGATAAGCCGTTAGGGCTGTTCTGATATGCCCGTCATACTTCAAGTTGCAGGGGGGATTTGCTCCCTGGCCGCCAACCTGCAACTCGAGTTATTTTGGGTATAGATGAGGAATAGGGTGGGGTGAAGGGGGCATTCCTCTTCGCCCAATATTAATAGATTCCGTGTATTTAATTTGAAAATTGAGTGGTGTGATCTTCCCCACGCTTGTAGGTCTGACCCCACATTATAGTTTTGGAAGTGCTGTGTCTGTTTTGCAACGGTTAATAGGAAGGATTTTTGAACTGTAAATTCGTGCGATCTTGTTCTCATTTTTATTTACATCAACGCGAATGCAAGAGCATCCATACCCATAATTTCCATTGGTTCTAACAAATTGGCTATCAGGAAAATCTTTCAATTTCTCAATCCCTTGTGCGGAGTATCCACCTTGTAATGAAATGTCCCATATCCCATCTTTGTCACTAAGCCATTGATTCGCAGGTGTAGGGTTTTGTAACCATCCACACCGTAATTCACTAGCAAAGGTATGACTGCTTAAAAGCAGTAGTACCAATGGTATGTATTTTCTCATTGCCAACTCCCTACATTTGATGCGATTAAGGATAGGCCGGAATAAGTTTTCGCACTTATGTATCTTTACAATAAAGTATAGCCTTATCAGCAGAAATAAATTTCGATTATTTAACCGTGTCATCCTGAGCGCTATCCAGCAGATTTTCTAACATTTTATATGTTCTCTTATCACCTATGGTCTTGAAAAAACTCTCCAATGCTATAAATACATCTCTATTTTCATGAGAATAATACCCTGATATAAAATAAACTTCTTCCAAAGTGAGATCGTCAAAATTTTTAGCCCCTGAATTGATCTGATTTTTTACATGTCCAATTAATTTTCTTGCATATAATTTTGACTCATTATAATTAAAATATTTTAAATCACTTTGACTATCACCAAGCCTATAACAGCACTTTGCTATTTTTGTTTCAACTTTCATACTGTTCGAATTCGACTGTATATCTGCACTGAGATATAAAATAAACCCACTTAGCTTAGAATCCCATTTATATAAATCAACTGAGTAGTCTTTTCTTATTTGATAGTCTGAGTAATAAGATACAATATAATTCTTTTCATTATATTTATATAGATCAGAGAAACCATTATCTGAATCATGTAAATAATCGAGACTATAAGTAACCATTTTATTTGTTGATGACGGGGTGAACTTTAATTGAATATCTTTGCCACGTGTTATTACAACATTATCAACCACTCCATCCTGATCAAAGTCGCCACTTCTGTAAGTAGCAGCATCTGCATTACTGCAGAGGATAAACATAAAAATAATCATGGGTAATATTTTCATTTTAAGCTTCTAGTTGATTGATTCTTTGGTTAACATACTCTTCTAAATCTATGACACGTATACCATACCATTTACGATTTAACTCGCTTTGTGTAAATGGATTAGTACTAAGTATAGTTCGAAATCTCTTATAACCAACTAAGGCCTGACTTTGATTTTTTGTCATGCCATCTTTACTCGTTCCTGGATCATGCCATAATCCCCAGGCAAGGGTGCCCCTCTTAGAGTTATATACGTCACTATCGAGGAAGGTGTATTCACCATTATGATTCAGCTTCATCATATGCTCAGCATGCAATGATTTTATTGCTGAATTAATTAATTTCAAACGATCATTATAGCCGATAAACCCGCCATTAATAACATGAGAAGTCTTATTAAAATCATCTAACAATGAATAATCATAACAATTTGTATGGATTTTGAGAAACCAAAGTGCTGATGTAACACTATGAGGTATAGTTAGTAACTTATTTCTGTTATTTTCAGATGAAGCAACATCTTCATTAGAATATAAACCATATGCTACATAGTTTTCTCTAAGCGTAATTTGAATCAGTCCCCGTCCATACCAAGGACTATAACTTGCATTTTCTCCTTCATCTTCCTTCGTCGTACTAAAGCGACCACTTTCATGCAACATTTGAGCTAACATATGAGCCTTAACCAAACAACTATTAACTCCATAAGTACTGAACGCTGTATTAATAGGCTGAATATATTTCCTGGCATTCTCATCTGATATACGACTAGAAATATTCTTTAGCTCACTCAACGTAATATCCCTATTACACGCACACTCACTTTGGGGACACAGAGCATCCAAAAACACCACCGGATGCATATGCCACAGGGCTTCATTGCTGCGGATCTCCGGCACCTCCTTCATCCACACCAGTTTGTTTATATACTCCTGATTATACAATGCCAGCTCAGGGTAGCTTTTTCTCTGTTCATCCAGGGCCGCCTGCCACAGCGCTGACATGCCATCCTTCAGCCATTCACTGTGATGCTTCATCACCAGGCGTTGTACCTGATGCTGGATATCGGGCTGGTGATTATGCAGGTATCGCCACAGCTCGTTGGTCTCTATCAAACCATCCTGATTCATATCCATCTGCTGAAGTAACTTCTTATAGCTTTCAGCCTCACCCGACGA
>DATERH010000261.1:0-8685 GCA_035271785.1 Buttiauxella sp. | reverse complement strand
TAACCGTAAAGTGGTCGATTTCTTTGTACGATTTGCCGAAGTGGTGTTTGAACGCTACAAGAGCAAAGTGAAGTACTGGATGACCTTTAACGAGATCAACAACCAGCGTAACTGGCGTGCACCGTTGTTCGGTTACTGCTGCTCGGGTGTCGTTTACACCGAGCACGACAACCCAGAAGAGGTGATGTACCAGGTTCTGCATCACCAATTTGTGGCAAGCGCCATGGCGGTGAAGATTGGTCATCGCATCAATCCTGACATGCAAATTGGCTGCATGCTGGCGATGGTGCCGCTGTACTCGTTCTCCTGCAGACCAGAAGACCAGATGTTCGCGCAAGAATCTATGCGCGAGCGTTACGTCTTTACCGATGTACAATTGCGCGGCTACTACCCATCTTATGTGTTAAACGAGTGGGAACGCCGCGAGTTCAACATAAAAATGGAAGCAGGTGATGAGCAAATCCTGCGCGATGGCGTGTGCGATTACCTCGGATTCAGCTATTACATGACTAACGCCGTAAAAGCAGACGGCGGCAGCGGCGATGCATTATCTGGTTTCCAGGGCAGTGTGCCAAACCCGCACGTTAAGGCCTCTGATTGGGGCTGGCAGATTGATCCGGTTGGCCTGCGTTACGCACTTTGCGAGTTGTACGAACGCTACCAGAAACCACTGTTTATCGTCGAAAACGGCTTTGGTGCCTACGACAAAGTGGAAGAGGACGGCTCAATCAATGACGACTATCGTATTGATTACCTGAAAGCGCACGTTGCCGAGATGATGAAAGCAGTTACTTACGATGGCGTGGATTTAATGGGCTACACCCCATGGGGCTGTATCGACTGCGTGTCGTTCACCACCGGACAGTACAGCAAACGTTACGGTTTTATCTATGTGAACAAACATGACGATGGTACTGGCGATATGTCTCGCTCACGTAAGAAGAGCTTTAATTGGTACAAAGAAGTGATTGCCAGCAACGGCGAAAATATCTAACTTTTGTCTTTTCGAACGCCCCGCTTGCGGGGCGTTGTTGTTTCAAATCGGCAACGCAAAACGGAAACACGCTCCCGTTTCTGGCTTTTCCACCAGCGCAATATCGCTGCCGTGAAGTTGCAGCATCTGGCGCACGATCATCAGCCCTAAACCGCCGACACGGACATGCGACTGATTCACAATCGACGGGCGCACAAACAGACCTTCTTTGAGTTCCTGCGCAATACCCGGCCCGCTGTCGCTTATCTGCACCAGCACTTTTTCACCCTCTTTCCACAGGCGAACAGTCACTATTCCCTGCTCGGGCGTGTGGCGAATGGCGTTATCGAGCAGATTCGTTAATACCCGCTCAATCATCCCCAAATCAGCGTCAATCAACGGCAAGCCGGACTGGATATCAGCGACTAGCTGAAGTTGCCTTGTTTGCGTCATCAATTCAAATTTCTGGAAGACATCCTGCAATAATTCGCTCAGGCAAAAATGCTCTTTCTGCGGTTTTACCACGCCATACTCGAGCCGTGCTAATTCAAACAGTGATTGCGCGAGGGTGCGGACTTTCTGGCTTTGCGTTAACGCAATTTCCAGATAACGCTTTTTCTCTGCTTCCGAAAGCGTCGATGACATCACCGATAAACTTTCCAGATAACCATGCATCGAGGTCAGCGGTGTCCGTAAGTCGTGGGAAATATTGGCAACAAATTCACGGCGCAACTGGTCTTGTTGGGAAAGCCGATGCCACTGCTCTGAAATCCGACGCGCCATTGTGATAACCCCCTGGCGCAACAGGCTGATTTCGTCGTTATTGTGGATTTTCTCAAGCGGCAGAGCCGCCATGGCCTGCATCTCGGCCATGCCGCCCGCTTCCAGCGCATTCACCTGGCGTGAAAGCGAACGCAAAGGTCGAGTAATCCAACGAAACGCCAGACCGCCCACAATCAGCCCCAATAAGGCAATCAGACTAATGGTCAGCAAAATCACTTTTGAAATGGTATTAAATCGTGCATCGCTTGCCAGGGCGTTGTAATTTTCGCCCAATAAAATGATGTACAAATAGCCCTTAAGTTCGCCGTTTTGCTGCATCGGTGCGACGCTAAACACTTTTTTGCCGTCAGGGCTACGCGGGTCGTCGCCATAAATAGGAAACTGCTGTTTATCGAGCGCGGCCTGAATCGGCTTTAAATCAATACGATGGCGTTTGATATGATTCGGCGGTGCGGCATCGCCAATAATATTGCCATTTTTATCAAGTAGATAAACCTCAACACTGGGGTTTACCGTCATCAGGTGGTCAAACAAACTGCGTACGGAATCTGTGTTCAGGCCATTTTGCCCGAGCAGCGGGTAGCTTTGGTTGATGTGCTCCGCGAGTGGCCCCGAAAGTTGTTGTATCACCGCCTGGCTGTACTGCGTGCTGGTGCGAATTTGCAGCCACCCCAGTAATGAGCAAGAGGTGATCAACAGCAGCGCAAAAACCAAGGTCAGGCGCTGAGAAAGCGTGAGTTTTTGCATGATTTACTCGTGTCGCGGTGCGATAAATTTATACCCTTTACCCCACACCGTAAGAATAAACTCCGGCTCGGCAGGGTTGTCTTCAATCTTGATGCGCAAGCGGTTGATGTGGGTGTTGACCGTGTGTTCGTAGCCTTCGTGCTGATAGCCCCAAACCTGGTTGAGCAAGTTAAGGCGCGAGAAAACTTTGCCGGGATGCTTGGCAAAAAACCACAGCAGATCAAACTCTCGCGGCGTCAGTTCCACTGGCTGATTTCGCAAGCGCACATCACGCGCCAGCGGATCGATAATTAGTCTGTCAAAAGTCAGCGTTCCCGCATCCTGCATCAGGTTCTGGCTCATCGCTTCCTGGCGGCGGAATAGCGCTTTGACGCGCGCCACTAATTCCAACATGGAAAACGGTTTAGCCAGGTAATCATCGGCACCCAGTTCCAGCCCGAGAACCCGGTGCGTTTCGCTGGAGCGGGCGCTTATCATGACAATCGGCGTGTAGCGCGTCATAGTGCGGGCATGGCGGCAAATTTCCAGGCCATCAACGCCGGGCAGCATCAGATCCAAAATCAACGCATCCCAACCGCCCTGTTTGAGCAATTCCAACCCCTGCAAACCGTCTGCCGCATGGACAATTTCAAAACCTTCTTCCCGCAAATGCAGTTGCAGAAGTTCCGCAATATTTTCGTCATCCTCGACGATTAATAACTTTTTGGGCTTCATCACTTCCCCTTATTTCTGCCTGTTACCAGAAGTCTATACAACATTACGGCGGGGAGTTATCACATTTAATTTAACTTTCTGTGAGGTTTTGGCGAACAGATTTGGGTCACACTCATTTCATCGCAACAGCCGGGAATAAAACGATGGATAGCCCAACGTTTACAGTTAAACCCGCCATAGTGCATCCACTGTGGCTGAGAATATGCCACTGGTTGAATGCCCTTGCCATGGTGATCATGGTGATGAGCGGGTGGCGAATTTATAACGCTTCGCCGCTGTTTAATTTCAGCTTTCCGAATGAGTTAACGCTCGGTGGCTGGTTAGGCGGTGCCTTGCAGTGGCATTTCGCGGGCATGTGGCTATTTGGCATTAATGGCGTGATTTACCTGCTGATTAATATTTTCAGCGGCCGCCTGAAACGTAAATTTTGGCCGCTATCGCCCTGCGAATTTATTAACGATTTTATTTCAGCCGTGCGCGGGAAGCTCGCTCATAACGATCTGAGCCATTACAACACGGTGCAGAAACTGGCGTATTTGTTTGTGATGATCGACGGGATCATTCTGGTGTGTTCAGGTCTGGTGGTGTGGAAATCGGTACAGTTTCCTTTATTACGGGAATTAATGGGCGGTTATGACAATGCACGTTTTATTCATTTTTATGCCATGTCCGCAATGGTGGGGTTTGTCGTCATCCATCTGATTATGGTGGCGCTTGTACCGCGAACTTTGCTCGCAATGTTGCGTGGACGATAGGGAAAAATAATGAGCAAAAATAATAAGATTTTTTCTGATTCTGACAAGGCCGCAATTATTCATGATGCGACACAGCAAATTAATAAACAGTTATCGTCTGAAGGCCGCCGTCGTTTTTTAAAGCAAGGTTTAACCCTCGGCGGGTTAATGATGTTGACCGGCTGCGATATCAGCAGCAATGAATCTGTCGAAAATAGCTTAAGCGGTATTTCACGATTTAATGACCGGATTCAGGGCTGGTTATTCAATGCCAACGATCTGGCTCCGGTATATCCAGAAAGTATGATAACGCGCCCGTTCCCGTTTAATGCTTTTTATAGCGAGGACGAAGCGCCGATGATTAATGGCGATGATTATCGCCTGGAGGTTGCAGGATTGGTGGCAGATAAGCGCCCGTGGACGCTGGCACAACTGCACCAGATGGCACAGGTTAGCCAGGTCACTCGTCATATTTGCGTGGAAGGATGGAGCGTTATTGGCAAATGGGGCGGCGTACCGTTTTCACTATTTCTTAAAGGAATTGGCGCTGATCTAAATGCCCGTTACGTGAGTTTTAAATGTGCGGACGATTATTACACCAGCATTGATATGGCAACGGCATTACATCCACAAACCATTATTGCCCTGACTTACGATGGTGAAATATTGCCACGTAAATATGGCTTCCCGATGAAATTAAGAATGCCCACTAAGTTGGGTTATAAAAACCCAAAGCATATTCAAGTTATAGAAGTCACCAACCGCTATCCCGGAGGCTATTGGGAAGATCAGGGTTATAACTGGTTCGGCGGAAGTTAATCAATGTCGTTAATGAAATGAAAAGGAAAGACAAAATGAAAAAACTCTACACTGCTCTGATGTGCTCAGCATTATTCTTTGGCGTTACTGCCGCTAATGCTGCTGATAATATGTCTAAAGACTCAATGTCTAAAGATAATATGGGCATGTCCCATGATTGCTCTAAAGATAGTATGAAGAAAGATTGCATGGCTAAAGACGGTATGAAGAAAGACTCCATGGCTAAAGATGGTATGGCTAAAGATGGTATGGCTAAAGACGGCATGTCTAAAGACGAGATGGGTAAAAAGTAATTCCTGCGTCCACACCAGGATAATGGCAGTTGTCTGAAGTTTCAGGCAACTGCCTTTTTTTATTTACCACCCGCTAAATCGAGGAAACTGCCCGTCACGTAAGAGGCTTTATCGCTAAGCAGCCAGACAATGGCCTGTGCGACTTCTTCTGGTTGCCCGCCACGTTTCATCGGCAACAGTTCTTTAACTCTGTCGACGCGCCCTAATTCACCGCCATCCGCGTGCATTTCGGTATAAATAAATCCAGGCCGTACACAGTTGACGCGAATACCTTGCGCGGCAACTTCGAGAGAAAGCCCTGTTGTCAGGGTATCTACCGCCCCTTTTGATGCCGCATAATCAACATATTCACCAGGCGCCCCTAAACGTGATGCTGCCGACGAGACATTAACAATCGCCCCGCCATTTCCTCCGTGGCGAATTGCCATGCGTTTGACGGCTTCACGGCAACAAAGAAAATAGCCAGTGACGTTAGTGGTCAACACACGATTAATACGTTCGGCGGTGAGTTCTTCAAGGGTGGATTGTTGGAACAGGATGCCCGCGTTGTTGACCAGTGCGGTAACCGGGCCGTAAACCTTGTCGATTTCTGCAAACATCGCCATCACCTGCAGCTCATCGGCAATATCCGCTTTGACGGCAATGGCTTCGCCGCTGTGGGCGCGAATAATGCTCACCACTTCATCGGCGGCCTGTTTGTTTTGCAGGAAGTTAACCACGACTTTGTAGCCGGACTGCGCCAGCAAAATGGCGGTGGCTCTACCTATTCCTCGGCTACCGCCGGTGACTAATGCGACAGACATTTTTATCTCCTGATTTACAGGTAGAACAAAGGGCACCGAGTGCCCTTAGATGATATTGCGTCATTAAAACTTACTGATATTCGCTCATCGGCACACAGGAACAGAACAGATTGCGGTCACCGAAGACATCGTCCAGGCGTTTCACGGTAGGCCAGTATTTGTTGCCATGGCCTGTCGGGAATACCGCCAGCTCGCGGGTGTACGGGTGCGTCCAGTCGGCGACGATTTCGTCCTGAGTATGCGGGGCGTTAACCAGCGGGTTATCTTCCAGCGGCCATTCGCCACGCGCTACGCGGTCGATTTCAGTGCGGATAGTCAGCATCGCGTCGATAAAGCGATCCAGCTCCAGTTTGCTCTCGGATTCGGTTGGTTCAACCATCAGCGTGCCCGCCACAGGGAACGACATGGTTGGCGCGTGGAAACCAAAGTCAATCAGGCGCTTGGCAATATCCAGCTCGCTAATGCCGGTTTCTTCTTTCAGGGGGCGAATATCGAGAATACATTCGTGTGCCACGTGCCCACTGCGCCCGGTGTAGAGGATCGGGAAAGCTGATTTCAGGCGAGTCGCAATATAGTTCGCATTCAGAATAGCCACCTGGCTTGCCTTCTTCAGACCCTGCGCGCCCATCATGCGGATGTACATCCAACTGATTGGCAGAATTGATGCGCTACCAAACGGTGCTGCGGATACCGCGCCCTGTTGGGTCAGCATCTCTTCAATCTGTACCACGCTGTGGCCTGGCACGAACGGCGCCAGGTGCGCTTTCACACCGATTGGCCCCATGCCTGGACCGCCACCACCGTGTGGAATGCAGAAGGTTTTATGCAGGTTAAGATGCGAAACATCCGCGCCGATGTAACCTGGCGAAGTGATCCCCACCTGTGCGTTCATGTTAGCGCCATCGAGGTAAACCTGGCCGCCGAACTGGTGCACAATCTGGCAGACTTCGCGGATCGTTTCTTCATACACACCGTGGGTAGACGGGTAAGTCACCATGATACAAGACAACGCATCGCCAGCCTGTTCGGCTTTCAGACGCAGATCATGAAGATCGATATTGCCTTGTTTATCACACGCGACGACGACCACTTCCATGCCAGCCATTTGCGCCGACGCCGGGTTAGTACCGTGGGCAGAGCTTGGGATCAGGCAAAGATTACGGCTGCCTTCGTTGCGGCTTTCATGGTAGCGACGAATCGCCAGCAGGCCCGCGTATTCACCTTGTGCGCCAGAGTTTGGTTGCATGCAAAGCGCATCATAACCTGTCAGTTTCACCAACCAGTCAGAAAGCTGGGAGATCATCTGGTGATAACCTTCCGCCTGGTTTGCCGGGCAGAACGGGTGCAGTTCAGCAAATTCCGGCCAGGTAATTGGGATCATTTCAGCCGCGGCGTTCAGCTTCATGGTGCACGACCCCAGCGGGATCATTGCCTGATTCAGCGCCAGATCTTTACGCTCAAGACTGTGCATATAGCGCATCATTTCGGTTTCGCTGTGGTAGCGGTTAAACACCGGATGCGTCAGGAATTCGTCATTACGCAACATAGCCGCAGGGATAGAGAGGCTGTCACCTGCAACGTTTTGATCAAGATTATCAATATCCAGACCGTGGTTGTCGCCCAACAATACGCTGAACAGTGCCTGCACATCTTCACGCGTGGTCGCTTCATCAAGCGTAATGCCAACCGCATTCAGAATGTCGCTACGCAAGTTGATTTCATGCGCTTCAGCACGCCCCAGAACAGCGGCTTTATCGGTCACTTCAACACACAGGGTGTCGAACCAATGCTTGTGACGCAGCACCAGGCCTTTTTGTTGCAGGCCAGCAGCCAGAATATCGGTCAGGCGGTGAATACGCCCTGCAATGCGTTTCAGGCCTGCTGGGCCGTGGAATACTGCATACAGGCTGGCAATGTTCGCCAGCAGAACCTGGGAAGTACAAATGTTGGAGTTCGCTTTCTCGCGACGGATATGTTGCTCACGAGTTTGCATTGCCATGCGCAGCGCGGTGCGTCCCGCAGCATCGCGTGAAACGCCGATAATACGGCCTGGCATGGAACGTTTGAATTCATCACGTGCAGCAAAGAATGCAGCATGTGGGCCACCGTAACCCATTGGCACGCCAAAACGCTGTGCGGAACCAAATACGATGTCAGCACCCTGCTTGCCCGGTGCGGTTAACAGAACCAGCGTCATAAAGTCAGCGGCAACACTCACGATGACTTTGCGTTGCTTCAACTCGGTAATCAGAGCGCTGTAGTCATGGACTTCGCCGGTGGTGCCAACTTGTTGCAGCAGCACACCAAACACGTCCTGGTGATCCAGCACTTTCGCGGCATCGTCGACAATCACATCAAAGCCGAAGGTTTCAGCACGCGTGCGAACGACATCCAGCGTTTGTGGGTGTACGTCGGCTGCCACAAAGAAACGGTTGGCGTTTTTCAGTTTGCTAACGCGCTTTGCCATCGCCATGGCTTCTGCAGCAGCGGTCGCCTCGTCCAGCAAAGAAGCAGAGGCGATGTCGAGCCCTGTCAAATCCAGCGTCACTTGTTGGAAGTTAAGCAGCGCTTCAAGACGGCCTTGTGAAACTTCTGGCTGATACGGCGTGTAGGCGGTGTACCAACCTGGATTTTCCAGCATGTTACGCAGGATAACCGGCGGAGTTTGTACCGCGGTATAACCCATGCCGATGTACGTTTTAAAACGCTTGTTACGGCTGGCAATGGTCTTTAATTCAGCCAGGGCCGCGAATTCGGTAGCAGCCTCACCCACCTGTGGTGGCTCAGCAAGCTGGATATCAGCCGGAACGATAGAGGCT
>DATERH010000260.1:0-4473 GCA_035271785.1 Buttiauxella sp. | reverse complement strand
CAGAAACGAACAGGTGGATGCTGCCGTTCGCCTGCTGGATGAAGGCAATACCGTGCCGTTTATTGCACGCTATCGTAAGGAAGTCACCGGCGGTCTGGATGACACGCAACTGCGTCAGTTAGAGACCCGCCTGAGCTATCTACGTGAATTAGAAGACCGTCGTCAGACGATCCTAAAATCCATTACAGAACAAGGCAAATTGAGTGACGAACTCGCCGCAGCCATCAATGGCACGCTGAGCAAAACCGAGTTAGAAGACCTTTATTTGCCGTACAAACAAAAACGTCGTACTCGCGGGCAAATTGCTATCGAAGCAGGCCTGGAGCCGTTGGCCGAGCTGCTGTGGAACGATCCGTCGCACACTCCGGAAGAAGTCGCTGCGAGTTACGTTGACGCCGATAAAGGCGTTGCCGACACCAAAGCCGCACTCGATGGCGCACGTTACATTCTGATGGAGCGTTTCGCCGAAGACGCGGCATTACTCGCAAAAGTGCGTAATTATTTGTGGAAAAACGCCCACCTGGTTGCCAACGTGGTGAGCGGAAAAGAAGAGGAAGGTGCGAAATTCCGCGACTATTTCGACCATCACGAACCGATTGCCACCGCCCCTTCTCACCGCGCACTCGCCATGTTCCGTGGCCGCAATGAAGGTATTTTACAGCTTGCGCTGAATGCCGATCCGCAGCATGACGAACCACCGCGTGAAAGCTATTGCGAACAGTTAATTATCGACCATCTCGCTTTGCGTCTGAACAATGCCCCGGCGGATGCCTGGCGCCGTGCAGTCGTGAGCTGGACCTGGCGTATTAAAGTGCTGATGCACCTCGAAACCGAGCTGATGGGCACCGTGCGTGAACGCGCCGAAGACGAGGCGATTAACGTTTTCGCCCGTAACCTTCATGATCTGCTGATGGCGGCACCTGCGGGCCTGCGCGCCACCATGGGTCTCGATCCAGGCCTGCGTACAGGTGTGAAAGTGGCGGTTGTAGATTCAACCGGCAAAGTGGTCGCCACTGACACCATTTATCCCCACACCGGGCAAGCTGCAAAAGCCGCAGTTGCGGTTGCTGCGCTGTGCGAGAAACACAACGTCGAGCTGGTCGCTATCGGCAACGGTACCGCATCGCGCGAAACCGAGCGCTTCTTCCTTGATGTGCAGGAACAATTCCCGAAAGTTACCGCGCAGAAAGTGATTGTCAGCGAAGCGGGCGCATCCGTGTATTCAGCTTCCGAGCTGGCGGCACTGGAATTCCCGGATCTCGATGTTTCGATTCGTGGAGCGGTGTCGATTGCGCGTCGCTTGCAAGATCCGTTAGCGGAACTGGTGAAAATCGACCCGAAATCTATCGGTGTCGGCCAGTATCAACACGATGTGAGCCAGTCACAGCTGGCGAAGAGGCTGGATGCGGTAGTCGAAGACTGCGTAAACGCCGTTGGTGTTGATCTGAATACCGCATCGGTGCCGTTGTTAACCCGTGTCGCGGGCTTAACGCGCATGATGGCGCAGAACATCGTTAACTGGCGTGATGAAAATGGCCGCTTCCAGAATCGTCAGCAGTTGCTCAAAGTGAGCCGCCTTGGGCCGAAAGCCTTTGAGCAGTGCGCGGGCTTCCTGCGCATCAATCACGGTGACAACCCGCTGGATGCTTCAACAGTTCACCCGGAAGCGTATCCGGTTGTCGAACGTATCCTGGCGGCGACCGAGCAAGCATTGCAAAACTTGATGGGCAACGGTGAAGCATTACGCGGCCTGAGCGCCCGTGAATTCACCGATGAGCGTTTCGGTGTACCCACGGTGACCGACATCATCAAAGAGCTCGAAAAACCAGGCCGTGACCCTCGTCCAGAGTTCAAAACCGCGAAGTTTGCTGATGGCGTAGAAACCATGAACGACCTGACGCTCGGTATGGTGCTGGAGGGTGCGGTCACCAACGTGACCAACTTTGGCGCGTTTGTGGATATCGGCGTCCATCAGGACGGTTTAGTTCACATCTCCTCGCTTTCAGACAAGTTCATCGACGACCCACACAAAGTGGTGAAAGCGGGTGATATCGTCAAAGTGAAAGTGATGGAAGTGGATCTGGCGCGTAAGCGTATTGCACTCACAATGCGTCTTGATGAGCAACCAGGCGAGTCTAACCGCCGTGGTAGCGCACCGCGCGAACAAAACGAACGCCGTCCGGTACAACAGCAGAAACCTCGCGGGCGTGATAACTCCGCAACAAGCAGTAGCGGTAACTCTGCGATGAGTGATGCACTGGCTGCAGCCCTGGGTAAGAAACGCTAATCGTTGACTCCACCCTCTCCTGCTCGCCAGGAGAGGGTCGGGATGAATGTATGTTTATTTCACCAAAACAAAAATAAGCACAATTTGTCTTTTTAATCCCCGATCACGAGTTAATAACATTTCATTATCGCCCTCAGTAATTCATCAAGAAATAGAGTGAGTTTGAGATGGATCAATTTTCTCGAAAATATAAACCAACACCAATATTTATCAAATATGTAACACATGAAATATCATGACAACATTAGCAGAGAAAGCACAATATAATTATCATTTTGAATAAACCATAACTCATTGTTATTTATTATTTTTTATAAAAAACACTGTTACACACCTCACAAATTGAATTAGCAATCACGCATTGGAAAATAAACTAAACCGTATTATTCATTGCTAAAATAATCATTGAAGACAGAAACCATTCTCATTATCATCGAGTTGTTCGTTAATTCTCCTCTTTCCAACGATTTTTTCGTTATACCCAAATAATTCGAGTGGCATTGAGGCGGCAAGAGTACAAATCCCGGTGAGCTTACTGTAGACAGTGACTCGGGTGAGTGAATGCAGCCAACAAAGATGCAACTTGAAGTATGAAGGGTATAGCGTAATTAAAGAGCCCAGCTCTAAGTAGGTCCAATGCGATTCTTGCCAAGCAGTTCGTGGAAGATTACCGGTTTTGCCAGCGAAATTAGCCCGTCATATCGCCAGAAATTATTATCACTCGGTATGTTACCTGGCTCGTCATTTAACGTTGTACGTGTCGCACCTTTTGGCGATCCCATTCATATCGAAACGCGCCGCGTCAGTTTGGTCTTGCGCAAAAAAGATCTCGAATTATTGCATGTTGAAGCCATGGCCTGACTGGCGGGTGAGCGCTAGCGCTCGTTGCTATTTTCTTTAGGTTCACGAATAAAATGAAAAAATTAACTATCGGCTTAATCGGTAACCCCAACTCCGGGAAAACCACGTTATTCAACCAGCTCACAGGTTCACGCCAACGAGTGGGTAACTGGGCGGGCGTTACTGTTGAACGTAAAGAAGGTCAGTTTTCTACGCTTGCGCATCAAGTCACGCTGGTCGACTTGCCGGGTACTTACTCGCTAACCACCATTTCATCGCAGACTTCTCTGGATGAACAAATTGCCTGCCATTACATTTTGGGGGGTGATGCAGATCTGCTGATAAACGTGATTGATGCGTCGAATCTTGAACGCAATCTGTATTTGACGCTGCAACTTCTCGAGCTGGGGATCCCCTGTGTCGTCGCGCTCAACATGCTCGATATTGCCGAGAAGCAAAATATTCGTATTGATATTGATGCGCTTGCGGCACGCCTTGGTTGCCCTGTCGTTCCACTGGTTTCGACTCGTGGCCGTGGCATGGAAGGCTTGAAACTGGCAATCGACCGCCGTCAGCCGAATGCACATACCGATCTGGTGCTTTATCCCCCGAGATTACTCGAAGAAGCAGCCAAACTTGCCGTAGAAATGCCTGCGGATATGCCCGCGCAGCAGCGTCGTTGGTTGGCACTGCAAATCCTCGAAGGTGATATCTATAGCCGTGAATATGCCGGTCACGCCATCGACAAACTGGATGTGATTCGGGCCCAACTTGCAGAAGAAAATGAAGATCCGGCACTGCTGATTGCTGATGCACGTTATCAAACGATTGCCACTATCTGCGATTCAATCAGCAACAGCCTGACCGCAGAACCGCATCGTTTAACCGCGATGATGGATAAAATTATCCTTAACCGGTTCCTCGGTTTGCCTATTTTCCTGCTGGTCATGTATCTGATGTTCTTGCTGGCGATTAACATCGGCGGCGCGTTGCAACCGATTTTCGACGGCGGTTCTGCCGCTATCTTTATCCATGGTATTCAGTGGATTGGCGCAACATTGCACTTCCCAAGTTGGCTAACAATTTTCCTCGCGCAGGGTATCGGTGGCGGTATTAACACCGTGCTGCCGTTGGTGCCGCAAATCGGCATGATGTATCTGTTCCTGTCATTCCTTGAGGACTCCGGTTACATGGCGCGTGCAGCGTTTGTTATGGACCGCCTGATGCAATCGCTCGGCCTACCGGGTAAATCATTCGTACCGTTAATTGTTGGATTCGGCTGTAACGTCCCTTCAGTTATGGGTGCGCGTACGCTGGATGCTCCACGTGAACGCCTGATGACCATC
>DATERH010000259.1:0-7543 GCA_035271785.1 Buttiauxella sp. | reverse complement strand
AGTCTTTATGTGTTCAGGATATTTTTTTAACTTAAAAAAAACCCGCTTTCACGTAACACCGTTCACTTAAGCCATTGAATGAGGGGAAACACCGGGATTTGGTTCCCGGAGGGACGCCAAACCCGGTGGTCGCCCCGGATATGTTGCTAACGGTGTAATGACTGGGGGGAAACACCGGAATTTGGTTCCCCGAGGGACGCCAAACCCAGTGGTTGCCCCGGATATCGTGCTAACGGTGTAATGAATGAGGGGAAACACCGGGATTTGGTTTCCGGAGGGACGCCAAACCCGGTGGTCGCCCCGGATATCTTGCTAACGGTGTAATGAATGAGGGGAAACACCGGGATTTGGTTCCCGGAGGGATGCCAAACCCGGTGGTCGCCCCGGATATATCGTTGTTAAACTAACGGGGTTAACCCTATGCGAGTCAATTAGTTACGTTTTTCTAACAAAGTGCGGTAGATAACCCCACCCAGGATACCGCCGATGATTGGCATAACCCAGAATAACCACAATTGTTCTAAGGCCCAACCCCCCTGGAAAATAGCCACAGCTGTACTACGCGCTGGGTTCACCGAGGTGTTGGTGACTGGAATACTAATCAGGTGAATCAACGTTAGAGCCAGGCCGATAGCAATAGGCGCAAAACCGGCTGGGGCAAACTTATCTGTTGCACCATGAATAACAATCAAGAAGCCGCAGGTTAATACGATTTCAATAACAATTGCTGACAACATGGAATAATTTGCTGGCGAATGTTCGCCAAAACCATTTGAAGCAAAGCCACTAGCCGCTGCATCAAAACCACTTTTACCGCTGGCAATTAAATAGAGAATACCGGCTGCAACGATACCGCCAATGACCTGTGCAACAACATAACCAATGACTTCTTTTGCCGGGAATCGCCCCCCCGCCCATAAACCCAGAGTCACAGCAGGATTAAAATGACCGCCGGAAATATGACCAACTGCATAAGCCATGGTTAATACGGTTAAACCAAAAGCTAATGAAACACCCGCAAAACCTATCCCTAATCCCGGATAAGCCGCAGCGAGCACTGCGCTACCACACCCGCCAAATACCAACCAAAATGTACCGAAAAATTCTGCTGCTAATTTCCTAAACATAACCACCTCTGCTTTCTAAAAATCGAATTTCGGGCCAGTTATATCCTTCCTGATTCAAGCCGCAGAAACGTTGAGTGAATCCATTCGCCTAAGCCTCACGGTTAAGGTACGTGAGTAGGACTTATGGGTTGGGCACGTTACTGTAACTCAAGTTATTTTGGATATTTTTAATGCTTACCCGATTATTTTTGTTACCACCATAATAAACATAATGTTATAAATAAAAGAGCAGTGATATTAAGGAGTTGGATAAAAAATCACTATTTGATTAAATCCTCATATATTGGCTTGGGCAATGAGATGCCGTTGTTTACAAGGGCATATACATTCCGAAGTATAGAAGATTTTTTAAGGGCTAAGAATCTTCTTGTGTTGATCGAATTTTGTGTCAACCAAATGAATAATAGATAATTATTACAATTTGAGTCGATTTTTATTACATGTATTTTTGAATGGGAAGTGCCCACCTTCTCCCGCTATACCCGTCATACTTCAAGTCGTTGCTGCGTGGTTACGTTTGCTCGCCTGAATGACTTACTACAGTATGCTTATCGGAACTCGCTCTCTTGCCGCGTTCCCACAACTCGAATTATTTTAGGTATATACTCGAATTATGCAGTCAAAATCGTGTAGATAAAGGAAAGCATCACCAATCTGGAGGGGTTATGTTTCTTGAACGAGTGGACATCGTCGGATTCAGAGGGATTAACCGTCTTACGTTAATGCTTGAGCAAAATAACGTGCTGATTGGCGAAAACGCCTGGGGTAAATCCAGCCTGTTAGATGCATTAACACTATTGTTGTCACCGCACCAAACGCTCTATCACTTCAATCGTGATGATTTCTATTTCCCACCTGGGGACTTACAGGGCCGGGAGCATCATTTACATATTGTCCTGACCTTTCGGGAAACCGCACCTGGCCATCATCTAGGGCGACGTTATCGTTCGCTTTCACCGGTATGGGTTGTAGGTGAAGGTGGCTTTCATCGCATTAGGTATCGTCTGGTGGGTGAACTCGCGCAAGACGGTTCTATTCTGACGCTGCGCAGCTTCCTTGACGATAAAGGTCGTGCTATTGAACTGGATGACATCGACAATTTAGCGCAGCAAATCATTCGCCTCAATCCTGTGTTACGTCTGCGTGATGCGCGTTTTATGCGCCGCTTACGTAACGACAGTATTCCCGCCATGCCAGAAACCGAAATGACCGCTCGCCAGCTCGATTTCCTTGCGCATGAACTTGTCTCGAGCCCGCAAAATCTCACCGATGCGCAACTGAGACAAGGTTTGTCGGCGATGGTACAACTGCTTGAGCACTACTTTTCTGAGCAAGGCGCCTCTTCGCATCAACGTTTATTACGTCGCCGCTCACACGATGAACAACGAAGCTGGCGCTATCTGGATGTCATTAACCGCATGATAGACAAACCCAACAGCCGTACACATCGGATGATTTTACTGGGGATGTTCTCAACGCTGTTGCAGGCAAAAGGCAGTGTCGCGCTGGATAAAGACGCGCGCCCACTGTTATTGGTGGAAGACCCAGAAACACGTCTGCACCCGATCATGTTATCGGTAGCCTGGCATTTGCTAAACCTGCTGCCACTACAAAAAATCACTACCACTAATTCTGGCGAGTTGCTGTCGCTCACGCCTGTCGAGAACGTGTGCCGGCTGGTGCGTGAATCGTCAAAAGTTGCAGCCTGGCGGCTCGGCCCCGGAGGCATGAATGCAGAAGATAGCCGACGCATCGCATTTCATATCCGATTTAATCGCTCATCCTCGTTGTTTGCCCGCTGCTGGTTGTTAGTAGAAGGTGAAACGGAAGTGTGGGTCATGAACGAACTGGCGCGTCAGTGTGGGCACCATTTCGACGCCGAAGGGGTGAAAGTTATCGAATTTGCGCAATCGGGTCTGCGTCCATTGATCAAGTTTGCACGGCGGATGGGAATTGAATGGCATGTGCTAGTGGATGGCGATGAAGCCGGGAAAAAATATGCGTCCGTCGTGCGCGGTATTCTGGAAAATGATCGTGATCAGGAACGCGAGCATCTGACTGCTTTACCTGCGATGGACATGGAACATTTTATGTATCGCCAGGGGTTTGCGGATGTTTTCCATCGTGTGGCGCAAATACCTGAAAACGTGCCGATGAATATGCGTCGCGTTATCGTGAAGGCCATCCATCGTTCCTCCAAACCCGATTTAGCCATTGAAGTGGCTATGGAAGCGGGGAGGCGGGGATTGGAAGCCGTGCCGTCGTTACTGCGGAAAATGTTTTCGCGGGTGTTATGGTTGGCGCGTGGCCGGGCTGATTAGCCCGGCTGTTGGCTCAAAAATTGTGGCCAATTTGTTTCATCATCTCATCTAATTAACTGTAACGGCGGCGATATTCAGCGCATTTTTTGCAGGCGACATCCTCGATAGGTTTGCGAGCGACGGCCAGTGGCAGCTCAAAGTAACCTTCAGGTTTTAATTCGCCGCCCATCGACTCCCAGAAACTATCGTAATCAACATGGATTTTGCCCTGCTTTTTTTAGCATAACGCCACGAGCGATAGATATGCGCGCAGTTACTGACGGCGAGGGTGTTATTCGCGCCTAAATGACGAGCCAACAGGCAGGTTGCTTCCAGCACCAGGCGTTTTGGGAATAATCCATGACACGCTTTGGTAGCAAGCTGAATATATTCATGGGGGATATCATTGCCTTCTTTATCAACATGGGTGTGGGTGCAAATATCAAGATGGTAGAAGTTCGCATCTTTACCCGTTATTGTTGCCAAATGTGCGCCGTCGTAAAGAAAGAAACAACTGTCAGCCACTGAGTTGAGCTGTCTTTATGAATTCGTTTTCGGCAATTGACGACATGATTGAAACCTGGTTGAGAAACATTGGAGTAATTTCACCATTTGTTAATTCAACAGACGTTCAATCACTGCCTGGCTGATTCGGGTTTGTGATTTTTGTTGATATTTTATTTAATTCGCCAGTTTGCTTGCAGGATACTTATGAGATTCAAGGGAAAAATAAAAAAACGTTATTGGCTTCTGGGTCTGCTGGTAGTGCTGTTGGGCGTTTGGCTTTGGAAATTTCTGAACGCGCCAGCGCCAGTTTATCAGACCATGATTGTACGCAAAGGCGAGTTGCAACAAAGCGTGCTGGCGACCGGTAAACTGGATGCGTTGCGTAAAGTTGATGTCGGTGCTCAGGTGAGTGGGCAGTTGAAAACGTTGTCGGTGAATATCGGCGATAAAGTAAAAAAGGATCAGTTGTTAGGGGTTATCGATCCCGAACAGGCACAAAACCAAATTAAGGAAGTTGAGGCAACCTTGATGGAATTGCGTGCTCAGCGGCGTCAGGCCGTGGCGCAGGCCAAACTTGCAGCGGTGACGTTAAATCGCCAACGCGCGCTGGCAAAAACGCAGGCGGTTTCACAACAGGATCTGGACACCGCCGTGACCGATCTGGAAGTCAGGCAGGCGCAAATTGGCACCATAGATGCGCAGATTAAACGCAACCAGGCGTCATTAGATACCGCGAAAACTAACCTCGATTACACGCAGATTGTTGCGCCAATGGCAGGTGAAGTGACTGAAATTACGACCAAACAGGGTCAGACGGTGATTGCCGCACAGCAAGCGCCAAATATTCTGACGCTTGCCGATCTCGGTACCATGCTGGTGAAAGCACAGGTTTCTGAAGCTGACGTGATTCATCTTAAACCAGGTCAAAAAGCCTGGTTTACGGTGCTTGGCGATCCTTTAACGCGTTATGAAGGACTGTTAATCGATATTTTGCCAACGCCGGTGAAAGTGAACGATGCGATTTTCTATAACGCACGTTTTGAAGTCCCGAACCCGCAAGGAGTGCTGCGCCTGGAAATGACTGCCCAAGTCCATATTCAGTTGGGTGGCGTGAAAAATGTGTTAACCATTCCACTCGCTGCACTCGGCGAACCCGTTGGCGATAGCCGTTACAAAGTGTCGATTTTACGCAATGGCGAAACCCGTGACCGTGAAATTACCATCGGTATACGTAACGATACCCAGGTGCAAGTGGCGACAGGTCTGACCGAAGGTGAAGAAGTGGTTATCGGGAAAACGACTGCTGAGGACGCACCATGACGGCACTGCTTGAGCTGCGAAATATTCGCCGTAGCTACCCGTCGGGGGACGAACAAGTTGAGGTGCTAAAAGGCGTTAATTTCACTATTGAAGCCGGTGAAATGGTGGCGATAGTCGGGGCATCGGGGTCGGGTAAATCGACACTAATGAATATTCTCGGCTGTCTGGATAAACCAACCAGCGGCAGCTACAAAGTGGCCGGGCAGGATACCGCGCTGCTTGATAGCGACGCGCTTGCCACTTTACGCCGCGAACACTTCGGCTTTATCTTCCAGCGCTATCATTTGCTCTCGCATCTGAATGCCACGCAAAATGTGGAAGTTCCTGCGGTGTATGCAGGAACGGCGCGCGTTTATCGCCAGCAACGTGCTCGTGCTTTGCTGATGCGTCTTGGGCTAGCAGAACGCGTCGATTATCTGCCTTCACAGCTTTCAGGCGGGCAACAGCAGCGTGTCAGTATTGCGCGCGCCCTGATGAATGGCGGGCAGGTGATTCTTGCTGATGAACCGACGGGGGCGCTGGATAGCCATTCGGGCGAAGAAGTGATGGCGACGCTCAAGCAACTGCGCGCGCAGGGCCATACTGTCATCATTGTGACGCACGATCCCTCAATCGCTGCGCAGGCGCAACGCGTGATTGAAATTCGTGACGGTGAAATCATCAGTAATCCTCCCTCGGTGGCGCAAGAATCTACCGCGACCAAAGAAGTGAAAACTCAACCGACTTATTCGGCCTTACAGCAAACTATCAGCAGCTTTCGCGAAGCATTTACCATGGCGTGGTTGGCGCTGGCGGCCAACAAAATGCGCACATTGCTGACCATGTTGGGGATTATTATCGGTATCGCGTCAGTCGTCTCGATTGTGATTGTGGGCGATGCGGCAAAACAGCTGGTGTTACAGGATATCCGCTCGATTGGCACCAACACTATCGACGTTTATCCGGGTAAGGATTTCGGCGATGACGATCCCCAGTATCAGCAGGCGCTGAAACACGACGACCTGGCGGCAATTAGCCAGCAACAGTGGGTCAGTTCTGCGACGCCTTCGCTTTCGAGCAATTTACGTGTGCGTTATGGCAACGTAGATGCCGCCGTGAGTGTAAACGGGGTCAGTGGTCAGTATTTTAACGTCTATGGCATGACCTTTAGCGAGGGCAAAACCTTTAACGATGAGCAATTAGCTGGACGCGCGCAAGTCGTGGTGTTGGATAGCAATACCAAACGCCAGCTATTCCCGAATAAAGCCAACGTGGTGGGTGAAATCATTCTGGTTGGGAACATGCCCGCAACGGTTATCGGCGTGGCGCAAGAGAAGCAGTCGATGTTTGGCAGCAGTAAGATCCTGAGAGTCTGGTTGCCGTATAACACAATGGCTGGCCGCGTGATGGGGCAAAGCTGGCTGAACTCCATCACGGTACGTGTTAACGAAGGCTATAACAGCCATGAAGCCGAGCTACAGCTCAATCGTTTGTTGCAGTTACGTCACGGTAAGAAGGATTTCTTCACCTACAATATGGATGGTCTGTTGAAAACGGCGGAAAAGACCACACGTACTCTTCAGTTGTTCCTGACATTGGTGGCGGTGATTTCGTTACTGGTGGGGGGGATTGGCGTGATGAATATCATGCTGGTGTCAGTCACTGAACGCACCAAAGAGATCGGTATCCGCATGGCGGTGGGTGCCAGGGCCAGCGATGTATTGCAGCAGTTTTTGATAGAGGCGATATTGGTTTGTTTGGTGGGAGGCGCGTTGGGGATTTCGTTATCTCTGTTAATTGCCTTCACTTTACAATTGGTATTGCCCGGCTGGGAAATTGGTTTTTCACCCATCGCGTTGCTCACCGCATTTGCCTGTTCGACTGCGACGGGAATTATTTTTGGTTGGCTACCAGCGAGAAATGCCGCGAGACTGAACCCTATTGATGCCCTTGCGCGTGAATAGTTTTCATCTGAGGTATTACGTTTGGTTATCTACCCTAAGTGATTCGGGTGAACGAGAGCGGCCAACGCATCTGCAACTTGAAGTCTGGCAGATATAAAAATGCCAGCTGATGGGCTGGCATTTTGACCTGGGGATGTACACAATGAAACAAAAGGGTCAGGCGACCGCTACTGCTTCGAGTTCCAGAGGCACAATCAAACTAGCATGATTGCCTTTTGGCCCCTGATGTACATCAAACCTGACAATTTGTCCGGCTTTTAGCGTTCTGTAACCATCCATCTGAATGGTGGAGTAATGAGCGAAGATATCTTCGCCGCCGCCTTCAGGGCAGATAAAACCGAACCCT
>DATERH010000258.1:0-6698 GCA_035271785.1 Buttiauxella sp. | reverse complement strand
GAGCAAGCGTGGATGTTTATCCACAGCGATGACACTCAAAGCCAGGCAGCAAACGGTAGCTTAGATCTTGATGTCTCAAGCACCACTATGCAACTGGGCTTCAACGTGTTCAGCGATGAAACCGCTGCGGGGGGAGATTATCAATTAGGGGTCATGGCCGGTATCGGTGAAAGTCGCAGTCACGCAGATGCCGACGGTAACACCCACAGCGCCACGGGTAAGGTTAATGGTTACAGCCTGGGATCCTATGTAACCTGGCATCAGGATACCCAGGCACAACTGGGTTGGTACATCGACAGTTGGGCGCGATATAGCTGGTATAACAACAGCGTGCAGGGTGAAAACATGGCAAGTGAAAACTATCACAGCCAGGGTTTACAGACCTCTGTAGAAACCGGTTATCTGGCAACTTTGGGCAAGTTAGGTCAACGCCAATGGACACTCGAACCACAAGTCCAGGCGATCTACAGCCGTTTTGACAGTGAAGACCACACCGAAGCGAATGGTAGCCGTATTACCGGGGGCAGCGATGAGGGCATTCAAAGCCGTGTCGGTCTGCGTTTATCGAATCGTCATATCGTCGACAAGGGGGCAATGGTTCCCTGGGTTGAAGTTAACTGGGAAAACGGTCAGTACAGTGATTCGCTGGTGTTTAATGGCGACACGGTAAGCAGCGATGTTCCTGAAAATCGCTATGGCATACAAGCAGGTCTGAGTGGTGAACTTTCTAGCCACGTTAGAATGTGGGGGCAGGCAGGTGCGATGTTGGGAGATAATGATTTCACCCGTTATCAGGCGTCTGTGGGTGTCAATATTGATTTTTAAAATACGCTTGTAATTTCGCCACGTTAAAGCCGTCACTGATGTGGCGGCTTTTTTTGGAGGTTACGCCGGAATATGTCCAATCTTATTATGGCGTGACCAAACGCGGTGAGCGGCAAGTAGCGTCAGGAATTCATCGGTAAATACATTGGTGACACTGTCACCTTCTATGATGCCTTCCTCGCCCTGGCTATCAATGCCCAGTTTAGATTTAAACTGGCGGGCATCACCTACAAGGCCAATGACTTTTAGATGTTTATAAGCTTCCAATAAATAGTAAGTCGCATCGCCATTATTCAGAATCGAATGGATGTCGCCACCTGGCACTATCACCGCATCAACCGTGACCGATGGCGAACCGACAAACGTTGCCCCAATAGGTAGCAATGAGCCATCGTCAGCGCTAACTTCACCCATGCGTGAGAATAACAGTTTGCTATGGACTCCTTGTGTCTTCAGCGCTTTCATGGTCGCCAGCACATCCGCCGCATTCGCTTTTTCACTGAGTAGAATCGCAACGACTCTGCCTTTCACTGTGCCACTGGGTACGGCATACAGACTCAGGCTCGGGTCTTTCTTCAGACCATTGACATCTTTAGGCGGTGCGACGTGCATCTGCTCGTCAGAAAGCTCAATGCCGAGATTTTCGGCAACCGGCTGCGCGAGAGAAATATCAATGTGCGTCAGATGATCCAACACTCTTTCGCGGATGTAGGGCCGCGCCACTTTCGATAATTCAAAGCTAAACGCGCTGATAATATGTTGCTGCTCGACAGGTGTCTGGCTTTGCCAGAATAGACGGGGCTGTGAGTAATATTCACCAAACGATGGGCTACGTTCGCGAATTTTATGCCCTTCAACCCGCGTTTGATAGCTCTCAAAACCGCCCCGTTTTGGCCCCGGAGGTGTTTCGCGTGGCCAGTTATCGTTGATGGAGTTAGGTTCGTAGTTGGCAGGATTGCTGTCGATATCCATGCGATGCATGCCATCACGCTGGAAATTGTGATACGGACAGACCGGGCGATTAATCGGGATTTCATGGAAATTCGCTCCACCCAGGCGGCTGATTTGCGTATCGGTATAGGAGAACAAACGGCCCTGCAACAGCGGGTCATTACTGAAATCAATCCCCGGGACGATATGTCCTGGATGGAACGCCACTTGTTCATTTTCAGCAAAGAAGTTATCCGGATTACGATTGAGCGTCATTTTGCCCACCAGATGTACCGGAACCAACTCCTCCGGAATCAGTTTGGTCGGGTCTAACAGGTCGAAGTCGTATTTGAATTCATCTTCTTCCGGGATTAACTGCAAGCCCAGTTCGTATTCCGGGAAATCTCCCGCCTCAATGGCTTCCCACAGGTCGCGGCGGTGGAAATCCGGGTCGCGCCCCGTCAATTTTTGCGATTCGTCCCACAGCATTGATGCTTTACCTGCGGTGGGTTTCCAGTGGAAACGCACGAAGGTGGCTTTACCTTCGGCATTGATCATCCGGAAGGTATGAATACCGAATCCTTCCATGGTGCGATAACTGCGTGGCAAACCCCGGTCAGACATCGCCCAAATAACGTTGTGCAGCGTTTCGGGTTGCAGCGAAACATAATCCCAGAAGGTGTCGTGGGCGCTGCCACCTTGCGGTATCGCCCAGTGTGGTTCGGGTTTTACTGCGTGGACGAAATCGGGAAACTTATGCGCATCCTGAATAAAGAATACCGGGGTGTTGTTACCGACTAAATCGAAAATGCCTTCCTCGGTGTAGAACTTGGTGGCAAATCCACGGATATCACGCACGGTATCCGCTGAACCTGCGCCGCCTTGGACGGTTGAGAAACGCACAAACACCGGGGTGATTTTGTCAGGGTCTGCAAGAAAATCTGCTTTGGTGAGTTCAGCCATATTTTTGTAGGGCTGGAAGTAGCCGTGTGCCGCAGAACCACGGGCATGGACGATACGCTCGGGGATACGCTCATGGTCGAAATGGGTGATTTTTTCCCGCAGGATAAAATCTTCCAGAAGCGTAGGCCCTCGCGTACCGGCGCGCAGTGAATTTTGATCATCGGCAATACGCACACCCTGATTGGTGGTCAGTGGAAAGTTTTCACCATCTTTGCGATGTACATCGAGCGATTTTAGTTTCTCGTTGGAGGTATCCGGGCTTTTATAGCTCCCTGCGGCGGTAGGTTGTGCGCCAGGAGGACTTGGTTCAGTTGAAGGGCGATGAGATCCATCTTCTGGGGCCAGAGAATCCATACCAGGCTTGGATTCATTGGCGTCATGTATTGGTGCACTGTGACTTAATGGATGTTTATCGTTCGTCGACATTGAACATATCTCCTGTTTTAGTCTAGTTATAGCGAGGCTTTAAATGGCCAAAACACCCTTAACTATAGAACAAGGCTATCTCAATGCGAGACGTGGAGGGGGGTTCTCCGCTATCATAGTGACGTTGTTCATCATATTAGTTTTGATTCCATTGCCTATGAAACCATTGCGCCAACAAAATAATCGTCCTGTTATTACGTACCAACCGCGTGTTGAACCCGCGCCACCGGCTCATGCCTGGCGAGTTGATGGGTTCAAGGATGTGTGGGTATTACGCAATCGCTATGTGGCTTTTGTGCTGGTGGGGAATGCGTTCCGCCAGTCACCGCCCTTTACGTTACCGGAGTCAGCACAACGCTGGGCGATGCAGGTTAGGAGTGAAAATGAGATTTCTTAATTTCGTGGCTGCCCATTGTGGGTGGCTTCAACTGATTTGATGAAGCAGGGTTCGAAGGCCGATGGGATTACCCGCCGTTACTGATTTGCTCAAATACTTCGCAGCCTGTATCAAACCCTTCCGTGCAGCTGATGTTCAGCCAATGCAATGCTTTTTGCTTATTGACGGTAATAAAACCTTTCTCGCCGTTTAAGAACAACATCCCGGCCCAGTATTCGGCATATCCTGTACGAGAAAGCGCCGAGCTGCGCTTAAACCAGAATGTCGCCTTTTCATCGTCTTGCGCGATGCCCACACCGTTGGCATAGAGCAAACCGTAGAACATCTGCGCATCGACTGCTGAATCACTTTCGATATCTTGTGAAGCATTTTCCAGCAGCTTTATCGCTTTTGGGTAGTCAGGCGTACCCGCTTGCGTGTTCACCAGAATTTGTGCCAGCGTCACATTGCCAATTTTACTGCCGCGCTCAACCGACTGTTCGGCTAGTTTTTTGGCCTGCTGATAATCCGCAGCATTAGGATCTCGAATTTTCAACTGCGCGAGCAGCGCCAGTGCATCCGCATCACCTTGTGCTGCTGATTTCGCCGCCCAGCTTTCAGCTTGCTGGTATTCACCTGCGCTATACAGGGTATCGGCCAGATAAAACTGGGCGCGGCTGTCACCTTGCTGCGCATCTTGCAGATAAGGGCTATCAGGTGTTTCTGCCCACGCCGATGAGACGCAGAACAACAACAGAATACAAAATTGCTTCATAGAGATAAGAGGTCCGTGGAAAGCGAAAATGTTGGCCCCCTATGCGGGAGCTCTAAGTTATAGATAAAAAAACGGCTCCTTGTGTGAGGAGCCGTTTATTGTCGCAGATTCTGTGGTGGTTTAGCTACTGCTTAGCGATGTGCCAGTTCAGCTTCTTCGTCGCTGTTGAGCACTTCTTTATCGGTCTGTTTCATCAACTGGCTGGTGATGGTACCGGCAGTCATGGAGCCGCTAACGTTCAGGGCAGTACGGCCCATGTCGATTAGTGGTTCAACAGAAATCAGCAGGGCAACCAGCGTAACTGGCAAGCCCATGGCAGGGAGGACAATCAGCGCGGCAAATGTGGCACCACCACCGACACCGGCAACGCCTGCGGAGCTTACAGTGACAATCCCGACCAGTGTGGCAATCCAGACCGGATCCAACGGGTTGATACCCACAGTGGGTGCGACCATCACGGCCAGCATCGCGGGATATAAACCGGCACAACCGTTCTGGCCGATGGTGGCCCCGAAGGATGCAGCGAAGCTTGCGATGGACTCAGGCACGCCCAGGCGGCGAGTTTGCGCTTCAACGTTCAGCGGAATACTTGCGGCGCTGGAGCGGCTGGTGAAGGCAAAGGTCAGCACCGGCCACACTTTGCGGAAGTATTTCAACGGGCTGACGCCATTCACGGCCAGCAATACCGCATGCACACCGAACATAATCGCAAGGCCGAGGTATGACGCTACCACGAAGCTGCCGAGTTTGATGATGTCTTGCAGGTTTGAGCCGGCAACGACTTTGGTCATCAGCGCCAGAACACCGTATGGCGTCAGTTGCATCACCAGGCGCACAAGTTTCATAACCCAGCTTTGCAGCGTGTCAATCGCAACCAGAACACGTTCGCCTTTTGGTGCATCGTCTTTCAGTAATTTCAGTGCAGCCACACCCAAGAAGGCGGCGAAAATCACGACACTAATGATTGACGTTGGATTGGCGCCAGTCAGGTCAGCAAACGGGTTTTTCGGTATGAATGACAAAATCAGCTGCGGTACGTTGAGGTCGGCAACTTTACCCACATAGGTCGTTTCAATTGCGCTCAAACGGGCGGTTTCAGCAGTCCCCTGAACCAGACCTTCTGCAGTCAGACCAAACAAATTGGTAACCAACACGCCGACCAGTGCAGAAATCAACGTGGTGAACAGCAATGTCCCGATGGTCAGTACGCTGATTTTGCCCAAAGAAGATGCGTTATGCAGGCGTGCGACAGCACTCAGAATAGAGGCAAACACCAGCGGCATAACGATCATTTGCAACAATTGAACATAGCCGTTACCGACAACGTTAAACCATTGAATAGACTGTTTCAGTACCGGACTGTTTTCGCCATAGATGGTGTGCAGCGCAAGGCCAAATACCACACCAATGACCAGACCAAGTAGTACTTTCTTCGCTAAACTCCACTGTTTGTGGCGGGTTTGCGCCAGTAACAGCAACAGAATAACGAACACGATAACGTTCGCTACAAGTGGAAAATTCATCCCATATCTCCTGAGTTTCTTTATCAATTAGATGGACTGATTGCCATCTTTTCCCCGTCATATTTCAAGTGACATCTTTGTTGGCTACGTTCACTTACCTGAATCACTTACTTATGTCAGCATCATCGGGATGCGTTCTCTTGCCGACGCAATGTCACTTGAACTATTTAGGGCGAGTATTTTGTAAATCGTATCAGAAGCTCGGGATGAGCCTTATATTCAAAAGTAATTGATTATTACAATTTGAGTTATTTCGTCTGATTATTGTTCCATGTGGTTACTTAAAAAACTATTAAAGGTCATTTGAAGCGAAATAATCATGTGTGATGACCAGCGCACTGCACTGTTATCGGGCACACTTTGTGGCATCCACACCGCTAGTCCGAACAACATCATGCACAAGGCGCGTTCCAGTTGGTTACCTTTTTGCGGCCTGATGATGGGAAAACGGAAACGCCAACGGCAGGGCCAAAGTAACGGAACACCGGCAGGGGTGAGCATATCCGCCAGAATATGGCTCAAATAACCCAACACCATGCCCTGAAGGGCGTCGGCGGGAATAACCCAGCTTTCGGGAACTTTGAGATAGAACAGCGCAAGACTTGCGAACACGGCAAATAAACTGTGTGTCAATCCACGGTGACCGCAGGCGCGGGCAATCGGTTTGGAAATCCAGGGTAAACGTTGGCCGAGAAATGACTTTGGGTGGTCAATATCGGGTAGCAGACACGTCAAGATGGCTGAAGGCACAATATGCCACCAGTCCCCTTGAGCAAGCACAGGCGTGAGTTCGGCGTTTTTGGCGAATACTGCACAGGCAATGGAAAAAAGAAGGTGACCTTCCGCCGTCATGATACTACCTGGATGAAAACTGTCGATT
>DATERH010000257.1:0-3184 GCA_035271785.1 Buttiauxella sp. | reverse complement strand
GTATCTGATGCTTCAACCGCATCCGGCGGACAGTAGGAAACCCCGCACTCCGCATTTGGAGTACCAGGATTAATGACGAATACGCGAATTTGCGTCCCTTCTTCCTGACCTGCCAGCAGTTTGGCAAAGTGGGATTGTGCTGTATCGGAAATACGGATCATAACGATTGCTCAATAGTTGACTATTTTAGTCGGTTATAATACGCCCATCATCGAGGGTCTACAAGGTTCGACAAAGGCACCACACCTGGATAGTCGCCGCGCCCTGCTTTTTCAGCAGCCGCGCAATTTCCGCCACCGTACTGCCCGTCGTGACGACATCATCCACAATAATTATATGGCGGCCTGCCACCGGAAAATCAACCCTGAAAGCGCCTTTTAGATTGTTTCGTCGCATCCGGGCGTTGAGTTGATGCTGCGTTTGCGCGGCCCGAACCCGTCTTACCCCCTTTGGGAAATAGTCACACTGCAGCCAGCGTGAAAGACAATGTGCCAGCAGGTCACTTTGGTTAAAGCCACGATGCCAGGCGCGGTGTGAATGCAGCGGAACACTGACCATGCAATCCGGTTTGCACCAGCGTTGCTGGTGTTTCGCTTCAAGCACGCGCAGCATGAGTAACCGCGCCAGAGCCGGAGCTAGCGCAACGGTACCGTTGAATTTAAATCGCTGGACGAGTTGATTGAGCGGTGGGCAGTAATCTGTGACGAACAGCATTGAATCCCACGTGGGAGGTTTTAGCAGGCAGCGCCCGCAAGGCAAATGCGAGTTGGCGCTGGGTAACCCGCAGCGCGGGCAACACGGCGGCGTTGTGTGTAATGCCCGGGTACAGCGTGAGCAAATCCCCCAATGCGCACAAGCGAGTGGCATCTGGCATAGCCAACATAGCCCTGGGATTGTTAGCATATTCGCTTCCTTGCAGAACAAAAAGAGAACAGTAACTGATGAGTAAGCTTTGGTGGCAGACAAAAGGTGAAGGAAAAGTCGATCTTGTGCTGCTGCACGGATGGGGATTGAACGCGGAAGTGTGGCATTACATTTGCGAGGAATTAAGCTCGCATTTTCGTCTTCATCTTGTCGACTTACCCGGTTATGGCCGCAGCCAGGATTTTGGTGCGTTGAGTCTGGAAGAGATGGCCGAGACGGTATTGGCGCAAGCGCCGGAAAAGGCTATTTGGCTGGGTTGGAGTTTGGGTGGGCTGGTGGCAAGCCAGATTGCATTAACCCATCCACAGCGCGTGAGAGGGCTGGTGACTCTTGCTTCCTCGCCTTGTTTCACCGCACAGCATGACTGGCCGGGCATCAAACCTGAGATTCTGGCGGGTTTCCAGCAGCAATTGAGTGAGGATTTTCAGCGTACCGTGGAGCGCTTTTTGGCATTACAAACGCTGGGTACGGAAACTGCTCGCCAGGATGCACGTCGTTTAAAAGCGGTAGTGTTGGAACAACCTATACCGAGTGTTGAGGTATTAAACGGTGGCCTGGAAATCCTAAAAACAGCAGATTTACGCCAGGCGCTGAGCCAGCTAACGCTGCCATTTTTACGCTTGTATGGGCATCTTGATGGGCTGGTGCCGCGTAAAATCGCGGGCTTGTTGGATGAACAATGGCCCCAAAGTGAAGCAGTGATTTTCCTTAAAGCCGCCCATGCACCGTTTATTTCTCATCCGCAGGAGTTTTGCCGGGTAATTGAGGAATTTCAGGTCTTGTAGGGTGGATAAGCCGCTGGCGTCATCCACCATCTACACAACATTTAAGCCCGCAGTGCCCACACTTCCCGAATACATTTCTTGCCTTCCGGGCAGCTTTTACAGCTACCTGTCAGGCAATCGCTTGGGTCTTCGGTGATGCGCATCGCTTTGCCCATTGCTTCAAGACGGCTCAGCATCGCATTCACCAACGGCAGAGGAGTGGCAAGCTGTTGGCTAATTTGCGTTGCATCCATGCGCCCTTGTAGCGCTAGCGCATCACGAATCTCAATTAAACTCGCCATGGTTTACTCCTAATGACAATCGCTAGTGCTGGTTTCACAGCAGGCTGCCACTTTACGTGTCGACATCAGGCTGACGTTCACACGGCTACGCGCCCGACGCAAACCACCCATTAACAGCACATTGAACAGCACCACCGCGAAGATACAGACCAAGCTAAATTGCCGATGGGCACTAAACGTCACTGTCTGGTAGTAAAGCGTGGAAAGTGAATAGGCAATGTTCAGCCCCCACAGCACTGAGAACATCATCCAGCCACGGCTCGATTCACGGGCGACTGCACCCATAACGGAAATACAGGGGATGTAGAGCAACACGAAAATCAGGTAGCTGTAAGCGGCATGTGCGCTACCAAATTTGCTGCTCATGACGCCCATCGCACCGCTCGCCATTTCACCGTCGCCTTTACTGGCTTCAATTGGGTTAGCCAGCACGCTCAAGCTAAAGGTGTCTTTCAGGCTCTGTAAGGTTTCGCCTGCCGCGGTACCTAACTCATCGAACACGTTGAAGTTTGCTGCATCAAAGGCTTCCTGATGCATATCTTCGGCGGTGTAGAGAGTGTTGAGCGTCCCGACGACAACCTCTTTCGCCATTGCACCGGTGAATAGGCCAACCGTCGCTTGCCAGTTATCTTCATGCACACCAATTGGTTTCAGTAACGGTGTGAGTACACGGCTAACCGACGCCAGTGCCGAGTCGTTAATGTTGTCCACTTCTTTGCCGCTAAACGAGAAGCTATTCAGTGCACCAATGAAAATACTGACGATGACGATAACTTTACCGGCACGCAGCACGAAACCTTTCAGGCGTTGCCAGGTTTGCAGCAACAAGCTTTTCAGGTGGGGAACGTGATACACCGGCAGTTCCATAACAAACGGTGTGGCTTCTCCGCGCATGATGGTGTGTTTGAGCATCAGGCCTGTGAGGATAGCCATCACAATGCCAAGAATGTAGAGCGAGAAGACGACCAATGCGCCTTGCTGACCAAAGAAGGCGGCGGCAAATACCGCAAAAATTGCCAGACGCGCACCACACGACATAAACGGTGCCATCATGATGGTCATCAGGCGTTCACGTGGAGCATCCAGCGTACGCGCACCCATAACTGAAGGGACGTTACAGCCGAATCCAACAATTAACGGTACGAATGATTTACCCGGTAGGCCGAGCGATTGCATCAGGCGGTCCATAACAAA
>DATERH010000256.1:0-6863 GCA_035271785.1 Buttiauxella sp. | reverse complement strand
GTTTCCACTTCGTAAACTACGGTAGGTGCTGTGGTAATCAGATCAAGATCGTATTCACGTTCCAGACGTTCCTGAATGATTTCCATGTGCAGCAGACCGAGGAAGCCACAGCGGAAACCGAAGCCCAATGCGGTAGAGCTTTCTGGTTCATAGAACAAGGACGCATCGTTCAGGCTCAGTTTACCCAACGCATCACGGAAGTTTTCGTAATCGTCAGAGCTTACCGGGAACAGACCCGCATAAACCTGCGGCTTCACTTTTTTAAAGCCTGGCAGCGCTTTATCTGCCGGATTACGTGAAAGGGTCAAGGTATCGCCAACAGGTGCACCCAGGATATCTTTGATTGCGCAGACCAACCAGCCTACTTCACCGCAACCTAACACATCACGATCAACACGTTTTGGTGTGAAGATCCCCAGACGGTCAGCGTTATATACCTGGCCGGTACTCATCACCTTGATTTTATCGCCTTTCTTCATGGTGCCGTTTTTAATACGCACCAAAGAGACAACACCAAGATAGTTATCGAACCAGGAGTCAATGATCAGTGCCTGCAGTGGCGCGTCCGGATCACCTTCAGGCCCTGGGATATCACGAACCAGACGTTCAAGCACATCCGTAACACCGAAGCCTGTTTTTGCGGAGCAACGCACCGCATCGGTTGCATCAATGCCAACGATATCTTCAATTTCCTGCGCAGCGCGTTCAGGATCAGCTGCAGGCAGGTCAATTTTGTTCAGAACTGGAACCACTTCCAGATCCATTTCCATGGCGGTATAGCAGTTTGCCAGAGTCTGGGCTTCTACGCCCTGACCAGCATCGACCACCAGCAAGGCACCTTCGCACGCCGCCAAAGAGCGGGAAACTTCGTAAGAGAAGTCAACGTGGCCTGGGGTGTCGATGAAATTCAGGTGATAAGTTTCACCATTATTGGCTTTGTAATCCAGCGTGACGCTTTGCGCTTTAATGGTAATTCCGCGCTCACGTTCCAGATCCATGGAATCGAGGACCTGAGCCTCCATTTCACGATCCGACAGGCCACCACAAATTTGGATGATACGGTCAGACAGCGTCGATTTGCCGTGGTCGATGTGGGCAATAATAGAAAAGTTACGTATATTCTTCATAGTTAGAGGTTTTTATGCCTTACAAATCCGGGAAAGCTCGGCGCAATGCGCTGTACAGAGCGTGATGTCAATGGCTGTCTTTTGCCTGAAACGCCGCATTCTACACTACAACGAGAAAGCGAGGAAACAGGTCATCATGCAAGCGTTGCTGAGAGATGAAAGACCTATGGAAAGTGTGTCTAACAGATTACGGACAGCGGAGACTTCACTGGCTATCCGCAGAAGTCGTCGTTTCGACTCTAAGAGCATTTGGTGGTAACGCGACGCTGAGAATAACGGGTTGCCATGTTTCACGGCGACTGAGTTTCAATGAGTATCCACGCGCGATAAGAAAACCGCCCACTCCGCCCATCAGAGCACCACAAATCGCCGCAAGATTTGTTCCAAACAGCGCCTGAAACAGGGCCGAAACCAGAAATAAACCAACCAAAGGGGACATGTAAACCAATAACGCAGAACCTATCAGACTGCTTTCAGCAATACCCAACTCGACTTTTTGGCCCACCACCAGCGGGGTATCGTAAGAAACCGATAAGGTGTGTGTCGTTTGTGGCCCGAGTTTATTGAGAATACGGCTGCCGCAGCCCGCGCGAGAAGCACAACTGTTACATGACGCTTTTACGTCACAACTCAACAATGCTTCACCTTTTTGCCAGGAGATGACGGTTGCCCACTCCTTGATCATTGCGCAGTCCTGAATTTAATACTGTCAGCGATGCGTTTTGCCGTTTGTGGCGGCAGTTCACCGACAATCGTGATTTCTGTTTTATCGCGAACTTCAGAACTCACCGTGCGGCGCCCGGTACGCAGTAGCTGATCGGTGCTATTGCTGGCAGCGCGACTAATGTTGACAGAGAAGCTGAACAGACCGTCAGAATAAAGACGTGATTCAATTGGCACATCGACAGTTGGCAATGGACGACGGCTGCTGGACACTTCACTAAAACCTTGAGGCAACCAAGTGGGTGCCCAGGAAAAATTGATTTTCTCGGAACCCGGTACTGACAGCAATGGCGGTAAACTGGCCTTCGCCAGGTTTTGCATCATGCCATTGGCTTCTTTGCTGACGTTAAAGGAGACTACGCGGAATTGCTCCAGCGTTTCACCATCGCGATCCAGCAAATCAACACGCATCGGTAATTTAGTTTCTGAGTCCATCCACACCATATAGCTGTAACGCGTGCCATCTCGTGCCACGACTCGAATCACTTCGCAAAGCCTATCGGCAATACGCGTCCGTCCGACAGAAATGAAGTCGTAATAAGGCGTCAAACGTTTGAAGTCGGTATAGACGATTGATGGAAGTGAATCGACGATGTAATCACCGGTAAGCGTAAATGGCTCAAGTCCCGGTTCAAAATAGCTGATTTCGCTGCCACGCTGGACGACTTCTCGGCGTGGGCCATCCATCTGAAGCAATTGCGCAAGTGGACGATTATCAAGCCTTGCATGGCGATAGCGTAAAGACTCTATGCCTTGCTTATTAATGCTGATAAATGCCAGCTCATAATTGAGTGACTGACTCGCCTGGTTCATCTGCTGCAACAATGCCCCGGACGAAACAGTTTCCGCCGAGGCATTTGAGCTGAACAACAGGCTGCTTGTCATAAGAGACAGTGCATACCAAAGTTGCTTCATTACTGCGATTGAGTTCCTAACGTTTGGTTTCCTGGCACTTGAACCGCAGCTTGCTGGGTTTGTGCCTGTTCAAA
The DNA here is from genome assembly GCA_035271785.1 of Buttiauxella sp. Lineage (GTDB taxonomy): Bacteria > Pseudomonadota > Gammaproteobacteria > Enterobacterales > Enterobacteriaceae > Buttiauxella. The sequence continues at coordinate 4,024 of DATERH010000256.1, read as the reverse complement.
CTGGAGTTGCTCGGCGTGTAAACGACGCTGCAATTCGTAATCTTGCAGCATAGCATTGATACGTCGACGTTGTTCCTGTACCTGCTGTTGGCCAGTGCTTGCCGTACTGTCAGACGGTACCCCTAAGCTTACCGGGCTCGCCTTACCCATCATAGGTAAAGTGTTGAACACAGGTGCTTCAGGCTGAGCAGAATTGTCAGATTGGCCATTATAGTGCTGCACACCAACAATTACCGCAAGCGATACGCATGCTGCAACCCCCACTTGGGTAAGTTGGCTGGCCCACGGACGTACCTTATTCCAGAACGACATTTTCTGCCATTGCTCTGGTTTTGGCTGCTGTTCAGTAATAAGTGGCGTGACATGACGCACAGGTTCATTTTCAATCGCTGCCATGACATTGGCTGCAATATCAAAATGAAGCAATTCACTGGTATCGCCGCGCATAGTATCGCGGATTAGGTGGTAGCTCTCCCAACGCTGCTGCAATGATTTGTCTTGCGATAAGACACTTAGCAGCTCGCTATCCAGAGTTTCCCCATCCATTAAAGCGGAAAGCTTTTCTTTCTGCATGCCTAATTACCCTTCCAGTAATCCGCTATCGTCAGCGCCTGATAAGCGGTTGAACTTTATTATCAATAGCTTCCCGCGCACGGAAAATACGCGAACGTACAGTCCCTACCGGGCAATCCATGATGGCGGCTATTTCTTCATAGCTCAGTCCATCCAACTCCCGCAACGTAATTGCCATGCGTAAATCCTCCGGGAGTGACTCAATAGTACGGAAAACTATTTGTCTCAGTTCTTCAGACAACATTAAGTTCTCAGGGTTCGAAATTTCTTTCAATGCACTGCCACTTTCGTAGTTTTCCGCATCAATTGCATCCACATCGCTTGATGGAGGACGACGACCCTGAGCAACCAGATAATTTTTTGCCGTGTTGACCGCTATGCGGTACAACCATGTGTAAAACGCGCTATCGCCACGGAATGAATCCAATGCGCGATAAGCTTTAATGAAAGACTCCTGCACCACGTCAGGAACATCCCCTGAAGGCACATAGCGGGAAACCAGACTCGCCACTTTATGCTGATAGCGAACCACCAGTAAATTAAATGACTTCTGATCTCCCTTCTGGACCCGTTCGACGAGGACCTGATCCGTTAACTGCTCACTCATCCGAGGTAATGTCTCCCCAAACCTATTTCCACGCGTAATTGAAAAGCCACCCGAACTCTGCATAAATGAGCAAGTTCACGGTTGGAGCGCTCGATTTGAGCAAAGTTCCATTACGCCGTTGTTTTCCTGATCTGTTCCACGAATTATCTCTTCTTGATTATAAGTTTCATGGCACAAATGGTGACACCTTTTTATCCTAAAAGGCGATCGCGATACGCGTGCAGAGTATCGCATGAATCATGATTTTTCATCAGAAAATCTGCCACTAACGGTGAGCTGGCACGAAAAAGTACTTATGAGCGCTATTATTCGGATGAAACTGAGTTCCCCCCTCCTCTTGTTTAGTTCATATAACGCAGCTTTAAAAAAAGCGTGTTACAGCCCACATCGGGTGATATGCTGGCCCAACCTTTGTTTAGTAAATTAAACACGATGAACGCAAATTCCGAACTCGCTTGTGATGTATTAATCGTCGGTAGCGGAGCTGCTGGCCTCTCTCTTGCTTTACGGCTTGCCGAAAACTGCAAAGTTATTGTTCTGAGTAAAGGGCCAATAAACGAAGGCTCTACGTTTTATGCTCAGGGTGGCATTGCCGCAGTGTTTGATGAAACGGATAGTATCGATTCACATGTTGAAGATACACTGATTGCAGGCGCTGGAATTTGCGATCGAGAAGCGGTGGAGTTTGTTGCCAGCAATGCACGTCATTGCGTGCAATGGTTAATCGATCAAGGTGTGTTATTTGATACTGAGATCCAGGCAAATGGTGCAGAAAGCTACCATTTGACTCGCGAAGGTGGCCATAGCCATCGCCGAATTCTCCATGCAGCGGATGCCACCGGTAAAGAAGTTGAAACCACTCTGGTCGGCAAGGCGCTGAGCCATCCTAATATTCGTGTTATCGAGCGTAGTAACGCAGTCGACCTTATTGTTTCAGACAAAATAGGTCTGCCAGGAACGCGACGTGTCGTGGGTGCCTGGGTCTGGAACCGTAACCGCGAGAAAGTGGAAACTTGCCGTGCGAAAGCTGTGGTTTTAGCCACCGGTGGTGCATCGAAGGTTTATCAATACACAACGAACCCAGATATTTCTTCAGGTGATGGTATTGCTATGGCCTGGCGTGCTGGCTGCCGCGTTGCCAATTTGGAGTTTAACCAGTTCCATCCAACTGCCCTCTTCCATCCTCAAGCACGTAATTTCCTGCTAACTGAAGCACTACGCGGTGAAGGTGCTTATCTCAAGCGCCCGGATGGCAGCCGCTTTATGCCTGATTTTGATGAGCGTGGCGAATTGGCTCCACGTGATATCGTCGCTCGAGCCATCGATCATGAGATGAAACGTCTGGGTGCCGATTGTATGTATCTGGATATTAGCCATAAGCCCGAAGAGTTTGTGCGCCACCATTTCCCAACCATTTACGAAAAACTGATGGGTCTGGGTATCGATCTCACTAAAGAACCGGTACCCGTGGTGCCAGCAGCCCACTATACGTGCGGCGGCGTGATGATCGATGAAAATGGTCGCACAGACGTTGATGGTTTGTACGCTATCGGTGAAGTCACTTATACCGGTCTGCATGGCGCAAACCGTATGGCGTCGAACTCGTTGTTGGAATGCCTGGTTTATGGCTGGTCGGCTGCAGAAGATATTATGAAGCGTATGCCATACGCACGCGTTTCCCGATCATTACCTGACTGGGATGACAGCCGGGTTGACAACCCAGATGAGCAGGTGGTTATCCAGCACAACTGGCATGAGCTTCGTCTGTTTATGTGGGATTACGTTGGGATTGTGCGTTCCACGCGCCGCCTGGAACGAGCACTGCGCAGAATTACTATGTTGCAGCAGGAAATCGACGAGTACTATGCCAATTTCCGCGTGTCGAACAATTTACTGGAACTGCGCAACCTGGTGCAGGTTGCAGAGTTGATTGTACGCTGTGCCATGATGCGTAAAGAAAGCCGGGGTTTGCACTACACGCTGGACTATCCAGATTTGGCTGAAAACTCCGGGCCAAGTATTCTTTCACCGCTCTACATAAACAAATAGAAATCCTGGGTCAGGCCACAGTAGCCTTCAGAATATTGTTGGTCTGGCCCACGAATGGTTAATCGCTCGGTAAAGTATTCACCGTCTGTCGGTGATAGCGCCAACATCACGCGGTGCGGCAGACGCGTTTCATTATCCGCAATATCGTTACGGTAACGTACAAACCATCCCTGTGTTTTTGCCAGTTCACAAAAAGCCGTTCCCGACGTTTCAGGCATAATCACACAGAAAAAACCGTCTTCAGTGATCAGTTGCGCGGCACTGCTCAACAACGCGTGGTGATCAAGCGTCGTGGTATAACGAGCCTGAGCACGTTCAGGGGAGGCACAATCACTACCCTGTGCAAAAAATGGTGGGTTGCTGACAATCAACGAGTAACGTTGCGTGGCTTGTTGTGCCCAATCACGGATATCAGCGCAATGAATATTGATGCGTGAAGCCCACTTGCATCCTGCGGCGTTTTCCGCAGCCTGCTCAGCGGCAATTGGATCAAGTTCCACGGCATCTACAGTGACATTCTCTGGCGTACGTTGCGCCAGCATCAACGCTAGCAGCCCGCTCCCAGTACCAATATCCAATACATTTTTTACTTGGGCGACAGGTACCCACGCGCCGAGTAACGTGCCATCTGTACCGACTTTCATTGCGCATCTGTCGTGCGCTACAAAGAATTGTTTAAAGGTGAATCCATCACGACGCAATACTGCTTTTTGACTGCACATCTTAGCTACCCTGTAGAGAAACTGGTGTAGCATAGGGGAAACTTGCTGCCAGGAAAAGCGTCAGTTACCCACA
>DATERH010000255.1:0-6713 GCA_035271785.1 Buttiauxella sp. | reverse complement strand
CATGAAATCCGCAGCCTGCAACAGCTGAATGCCCAAATGGCGCAAGAGGCACTGAATCTCACCAAAGCCCTGAAAGGGGATAACAAAACTCAGGGTAATTGGGGCGAAGTTGTCTTGACGCGAGTGTTGGAAGCGTCAGGTTTACGCGAAGGCTATGAATACCAAACCCAGGTGAATATTCAGCTCGAAAATAACAGTCGCATGCAGCCTGATGTGATCGTGCGTTTGCCACAGGGTAAAGATGTCGTCATCGATGCCAAGATGACGTTAGTGGCCTATGAACGTTATTACAACGGTGACGATGAACTGACCCGTGAAAGTGCCCTCAACGAACATATTGCCGCCATGCGTAACCACATTCGCATGCTGGGTCGTAAAGATTATCAGCAGTTACCGGGGCTGCGTTCGCTGGATTATGTGTTGATGTTCATCCCCGTGGAACCTGCGTTTTTACTGGCAATTGACCGCCAGCCTGAACTCATCAGCGAAGCGCTCAAAAATAACATCATGCTGGTCAGTCCAACCACTCTGCTGGTGGCGCTGCGAACCGTTGCCAATTTGTGGCGTTATGAACACCAAAGCCGAAATGCGCAACAAATTGCCGAACGCGCCAGCCGACTGTATGACAAAATGCGCCTCTTCGTTGACGACATGTCGGCAATTGGCCAAAGCCTGGATAAAGCTCAGGATAACTATCGCCAGGCGATGAAGAAACTCTCTTCGGGGCGTGGAAATATACTCATCCAGGCCGATGCATTTCGTGGCTTGGGTGTCGAGGTTAAACGTGAGATTAATCCCGATTTAGTCGAGCAGGCTCGGCAGGAAGAAGCAGAGAATTCAGCCCTGAATGGGTTTGAAAATGACGAAGAAAAGAATATGGAAAACAGTTTGTAGCCAAACTAACTCGAGTTGCAGGTCGGCGGCAAAGGAGCAAATCCCCAGAAGCTTACTCAAGTAAGTGCCTGGGTTTTGTGAGTGCATCCAACACCCCTGTGGCTTGAAGCATAGGGCTTTGGGGCTCATTCTGTTACACTTCACAAACAATTTTTGTATAAGCAGGCATCGAGATGGTTGAAGAATCCCAGGAAACAACACACTTTGGCTTCCGCACTGTAGCGAAGGAACAAAAGGCCGATATGGTGGCTCATGTGTTCCATTCTGTGGCCGCAAAATACGACGTGATGAATGACCTGATGTCATTCGGCATCCATCGTATCTGGAAGCGATTTACCATTGATTGCAGTGGTGTTCGCCGTGGTCAGCGCGTACTGGATTTAGCTGGAGGCACCGGTGATTTGACCGCTAAGTTCTCCCGTCTGGTCGGCGAAACAGGCGAAGTGGTTCTGGCGGATATCAACGATTCAATGCTGAAAATGGGACGTGAAAAACTGCGTAACATTGGCGTGGTTGGCAACGTGAATTATGTTCAGGCTAATGCTGAAGCTCTGCCTTTCCCGGATAATTTCTTTGATTGCATTACTATTTCTTTCGGTTTGCGCAATGTGACAGACAAAGAAAAAGCGCTGCGTTCCATGTACCGCGTTTTGAAACCAGGTGGCCGCCTGCTGGTTCTGGAATTCTCCAAACCGATTATCGAACCTCTTAGCAAAGCCTACGATGCGTACTCATTCCACATTCTGCCGCGTATCGGTGAAATCGTTGCACAAGATGCAGAAAGCTACCGTTATCTGGCTGAATCTATTCGTATGCACCCTGATCAAGAAACGTTGAAAGCGATGATGGAAGATGCCGGTTTTGAAAATACCACCTACTTCAATCTGACCGCTGGCGTTGTTGCGCTACACCGTGGTTATAAATTCTGATCGGGAACTCGTGATGCCATTGCTGCTTTCTTCAGGTACAGCGCTAATAACTGCCGGAATAGAAAACCTGCTCAATAAATTTCTCTGGCAAGACCGGGGATTGAAAGCCGCTCGTCAGCGCTTAGTGGGTAAGGTGTTGCGTGTCGAGCTCAAAGAATTCTCTTCGCCAATCGTTTTGGTTTTTAGCGAACAACAAATCGATGTATTAGGCCAGTGGGAAGGTGAAGCTGATTGTCTGGTGAAAACCGGGGTAGGCACACTGCCAAAATTGCGTGACAGGCAGCAACTTACGGCGCTTATTCGCAGTGGTGAATTAGAAGTTCAGGGTGATATTCAGGTGGTCCAGAATTGGGTTGCCCTGATGGATCTTGCTGAATTCGACCCAGCTGAATTGCTAGCGCCTTATATAGGCGATATTGCCGCCGAAGGAATCAGCAAGGCTATTCGTGGCGGGAGTCAGTTGTTCAAAAAAGGATTTGCCCGTAACCAACAATACCTGTCAGAAGCGATTACCGAAGAGTGGAAGATGGCACCTGGCTCGTTGGAAGTCGCATGGTTTGCTGAGGAAACGGCAGCAGCCGAACGTAAGGTTGATGCACTTGTTGCGCGACTGGACAAACTGGAGAACAAATGACGCCTGGAGAAATTCGTCGCCTCTATTTCATTATCCGCACTTTTCTCAGTTATGGTCTGGATGAACTGATCCCTCGGATTCGTATTACGCTGCCGTTACGCATTTGGCGGCGCACGCTTTTCTGGATGCCAAATCGGCATAAAGAGAAAACTCTTGGTGAACGTTTACGCCTTGCACTGCAAGAACTGGGGCCGGTATGGATCAAGTTTGGGCAGATGCTCTCGACCCGCCGAGATTTGTTCCCACCGCAAATTGCTGACCAACTGGCGATGTTGCAGGACCGAGTCGCTCCTTTTGATGGCGCGCTGGCTAAAAGGCAAATTGAACAATCGATGGGCGGGATCCCTATCGAAACCTGGTTTGATGATTTTGATATCCAACCGCTCGCGTCGGCTTCTATTGCCCAGGTTCACACCGCTCGCCTCAAAGAAAATGGGCGTGATGTTGTCATCAAAGTCATTCGCCCGGATATCCTGCCGATTATCAAAGCGGATATGAAACTCATCTACCGCCTGGCTCGATGGGTACCACGATTGATGCCAGATGGCCGCCGTTTGCGACCGCTGGAAGTGGTGCGCGAATATGAGAAGACCTTGATTGACGAACTGAATCTTCTACGTGAAGCCGCTAACGCTATCCAGTTGCGTCGCAATTTTGAAGACAGCCCAATGCTCTACGTGCCTGAAGTGTTCTCTGACTATTGCAGCGAGGGTATGATGGTCATGGAGAGGATTTACGGTATTCCTGTTTCTGATATTGCGATGCTCAAAGAGCAAGGCACCAACATGAAACTGTTGGCAGAACGTGGCGTGCAGGTCTTCTTTACTCAGGTATTTCGAGACAGCTTTTTCCATGCCGATATGCATCCCGGCAACATCTTTGTCAGTTACGAACACCCTGAAGATCCGAAATATATTGGAATCGACTGCGGTATTGTCGGCTCACTGAATAAAGAAGATAAGCGCTATTTGGCGGAAAACTTTATCGCCTTCTTTAACCGTGATTATCGCAAGGTTGCTGAATTGCATGTCGATTCAGGTTGGGTGCCACCGGATACCAATGTTGAAGAGTTTGAGTTCGCCATTCGTACCGTTTGCGAGCCCATTTTTGAGAAACCGTTGGCAGAAATTTCCTTTGGGCATGTGCTGCTAAACCTGTTTAACACGGCACGTCGTTTTAATATGGAAGTGCAGCCGCAGCTGGTTTTACTGCAAAAAACGCTACTTTACGTTGAAGGTCTCGGAAGACAGCTTTACCCGCAATTAGATTTGTGGAAAACCGCTAAACCTTTCCTGGAAAGTTGGATAAAAGATCAGGTTGGTATTCCTGCGCTTATTCGCTCTCTTAAAGAAAAAGCACCGTTCTGGATTGAAAAAATGCCAGAACTACCAGAATTGATGTACGACAGTTTGCGCCAGGGTAAACAATTGCAACATAGTGTTGATAAGATAACGCGTGATTTGCAACGTAATCAGGTGCGTCAGGCGCAGTCACGCTATCTGTTTGGCATTGGCGCCACGCTATTGTTAAGCGGCACCTTATTACTGATTAACAAGCCGGAATGGCAATACCTGCCTACAGGGCTTATGGCCGCTGGTATTGTTACATGGCTGATTGGCTGGCGACGCTCATCCTGAGCTGTTTTTAATCGTTTTTGACAGTCAACGTGCGGTACAATACAGACCGTTATCTTTTCATCACTGTGATTTGAGGCAACATTATGGGTGGTATCAGTATTTGGCAATTGTTGATCATTGTCGTCATCGTGGTTCTGCTTTTCGGTACTAAGAAACTGGGCTCTATCGGTTCTGATTTGGGCGCATCCATCAAAGGCTTTAAAAAAGCTATGAGCGATGATGAAGATAAAGATAAAGAGAAAGACAAATCCGTTCAGGATGCTGATTTCACAGCGAAAACTCTTGCTGATAAGCAACCAGGCGATGTGAAAAAAGACGAAGCTAAGAGCAACGATAAAGAGCAGGTGTAAACCGTGTTCGATATTGGTTTCAGTGAACTACTACTGGTATTCGTGATTGGCCTGATTGTTCTCGGGCCACAGCGTTTGCCTGTTGCGGTTAAAACGGTTGTCGGCTGGGTTCGCGCTCTGCGTTCTCTGGCGGCAACTGTACAAAACGAACTGGTTCAGGAGTTGAAAATCCAGGAGCTGCAAGACAGCCTGAAAAAGGTTGAAAAAGCGAGCATGGATAACCTTTCTCCAGAACTAAAGGCATCAATGGATGAGCTGCGTCAGGCGGCTGAGTCGATGAAACGTTCGTATACTCATGAACCTGAAAAGGGGAGTGACGAGGCGCATACCATCCATAATCCACTGGTGAAAGACGCTCAGGACAGTCATGAAGGCGTGACTCCCGCAACAGCTGCACATCAGGCCAGTGCGCCCGAGGAAGCTCCGGTCGTTGAAACTGAAACAGTTCCTGCATCAGCAGCAGTTACTGAAGAGTTGATTCAACCTCAGATCAAACCTTTAGCAGAGCCCGTCAAGACCCCAGCCTCTTCTCAACCTTCGAGTGATAAAAAGTAAACATGGCCGTTGAAGATACCCAACCGCTTATCAGCCATCTGATAGAGCTGCGCAAGCGACTGTTAAATAGCATTATCGCTGTGCTGGTGATTTTTCTGGCACTGATTTACTTTGCCAATGACATCTATCAGATAGTCTCAGCTCCGCTGATTAAGCAAATGCCAATCGGGTCAACGATGATTGCCACAGACGTGGCTTCGCCGTTTTTCACCCCCGTTAAGCTGACAATTTATGTTTCAGTGTTTTTGTCCGCACCGGTTATTCTTTATCAGATTTGGGCGTTTATCGCGCCAGCGCTGTATAAGCACGAGCGCAAGCTGGTTATGCCATTGCTGTTTTCCAGCTCAATGCTATTTTATATCGGCATCGCTTTTGCCTATTTTGTGGTGTTCCCGCTCGCATTTGGTTTTCTGACAAAAACCGCTCCGATAGGTGTGGTGGTGTCGACTGACATCAGCAAGTATCTTGATTTTGTCATGACATTATTTATGGCATTTGGTGTGGCTTTTGAAGTACCCGTGGCCATTATTCTGCTTTGTTGGATGGGCGTAACAACCCCTGAAGCACTGAAGAGTAAGCGTCCATACATTCTGGTTGGTGCGTTTGTTGTCGGCATGTTGTTAACGCCGCCAGATGTTTTCTCGCAAACGCTGCTGGCAATTCCGATGTACTGCCTGTTTGAAGTCGGTGTATTTTTCTCTCGTTTCTACGTCGGTAAAGGGCGCAGAGGGGGGGAGGAAGACCCGGTAGACGCTCCAGAAGCAGAAGACGATCACTCCAAAAAAGAGTCATAATTTCAGACCGCCCGATAGGGCGGTCGTCGTTTGGATGGCACAATTCAGAAGGCGCTATGTTTGATATCGGTGTAAATCTTACCAGTTCTCAATTTGCCAAAGACCATGCAGATGTTGTCGCCCGTGCGCAGCTTGCAGGGGTTAGCGGCATGTTGCTGACGGGCACAAACTTTCACGAAAGCCAGCAGGCACTTGAACTTGCACAACAGTATCCGGGTTGTTGGTCCACGGCAGGTGTTCACCCACATGATGCCAGCCAGTGGCAAGACGAAACGGCAGAAGCCATTCGAAAACTTGCGGGTGCATCTGAAATGGTGGCTATCGGTGAGTGTGGCCTGGATTTCAACCGCAATTTCTCAACGCCTGCGGAACAAGAACGCGCTTTTACCGCACAACTGGCCATTGCTGCAGACCTGATGATGCCGGTATTTTTACACTGTCGCGACGCTCATGAACGGTTTATCGCATTGCTCGATCCGTGGCTCGATAAATTGCCCGGCGTGGTGCTGCACTGTTTTACTGGCACCGAAAATGAAGTTCGTGAGTGTTTAGCGCGTGGACTGTTTATTGGCGTCACCGGTTGGGTATGCGACGAGCGTCGCGGCCTTGAATTGCGTGAATTGCTGCCGGTGATCCCAGCGCATCAGCTATTGCTGGAAACCGACGCCCCCTATTTGTTACCGCGGGATCTAAAACCAAAACCTGCTTCCCGGCGGAACGAACCCTGCTACTTGCCGCATATCCTGAACAAGGTGGCTGAATGGCGTGGAGAAGATCCTGCCTGGCTTGCGCAAGTAACAGATGACAATGCCCGCCGTCTTTTCCGGCTGGCTTAAATCAGGAGAGAATCAATGAGCTATGCATTTCCCGGTACGTTTCCTGGTCGCCGTATGCGCCGCGTCCGTCGTCACGATTTCAGC
>DATERH010000254.1:0-18300 GCA_035271785.1 Buttiauxella sp. | reverse complement strand
CTTGTTACCCATAAAAAAAACCGCAAATGCGTAACACCATTAGTTTAAGAATGAGATATCCGGGGCGACCACCGGGTTTGGCGTCCCTCCGGGAACCAAATCCCGGTGTTTCCCCTATTTCATTGACTTAAGTGAACGGTGTTACGCAAATGCGGTTTTTTTAGCTTTTATAGGGTGGATAAGCGTAAGCGTTATCCACCACAAATCAGAACTTATGCGTCCGGGAACTCACGGATAAAGCGTTCGACATCATCAACCATATGCTCGTTACCGACAAAGAACGGGCGGCGTTGATGCAAGGTTTCTGGGATGATATCCAGAATACGTTCTTTACCGTCGCTGGCTTTACCACCCGCTTGTTCTGCAAGGAATGCCATCGGGTTACCTTCATACAGCAAACGCAGCTTCCCTTGTGGGTGGCTTGCGGTGCTTGGATAGAGATAAATCCCGCCTTTTAACAGGTTGCGGTGGAAATCTGCCACCAAAGAGCCGATGTAGCGTGAGGTATACGGGCGCTGAGTGTTGACGTCTTCTTCCTGACAGAACTTAATGTATTTCTTCACCCCGGACGGGAAACGGATGTAGTTCCCTTCGTTGATGGAATACGTGCTTCCTTTTTGCGGGAAGCGCATACGTTCCTGGCACAGGCAGAACACGCCCAGTGACGGATCGTAGGTGAAGGCATGTACGCCACAACCGGTGGTGTAAACCAGCATGGTTGAGGAACCGTAAACCACATAACCTGCCGCCACCTGGCGGTTGCCAGGCTGGAGGAAATCGGCTTCAGTGACTGGTGTACCTACCGGCGTGATGCGGCGATAGATAGAGAAAATTGTACCCACGGACACGTTGACGTCGATGTTTGAGGAGCCATCAAGAGGGTCCATCAACACCACATATTTGGCATGCTCCGCGCCTTCGAAAATAACAATCTCATCTTCTTCTTCGGAAGCGACACCCGCCACAATTCCACGGGCTTTCAGCGCGGCTTTCAGTTTTTCGTTTGCGAACAGGTCGAGTTTTTGCTGCTCTTCGCCCTGAACGTTTTCAGCTCCGCTCGCACCCAGAATATCCACCAGACCCGCTTTGTTGATGTCGCGGTGGATGATTTTTGCGCCGAGCTTTATCGCCGACAGCAATGAAGTCAGTTCACCCGTTGCATGCGAGAACTCGTGCTGCTTTTCGACAATAAATTCACCTAACGTTTTCATAATACTTTCCCTGCATCTGTCCGTTGAGTAATCCCATTATACGCCGAGAGGCGGGGGCGTTGGCTGCACTCACTTACCCGAATCACTTACCAGAATAAGCTCATCGGGATAAGATCCCTTGCCGTCTACCTGCAACTCGAATTATTTAGGGATGAAGCGATTGCAACAATCCTAACAAATATTCAAATAGTAGCGTACAGGTGAATCGCGCCAGCTAAATGCGGAATATCCTGAAATGCGATTTGCCACCACTCAACATGCGGTTAGAATGTGTGCCTAAGAATAGAAGGATAGTGTTATGCGCATTCATATTTTGGGTATTTGCGGTACGTTCATGGGTGGCTTGGCTATGCTTGCCCGCTCACTCGGCCATGAGGTTACTGGCTCGGACGCGAATGTGTATCCGCCAATGAGCACTCTGCTTCAAGAGCAGGGGATTGATTTAATTCAAGGTTACGACCCAAGCCAGCTCGACCCTCAGCCGGATTTGGTGATCATCGGTAATGCCATGACGCGCGGTAACCCGTGTGTGGAAGCGGTGCTAGAGAAAGGCATCCCTTACCTGTCAGGCCCACAGTGGTTGCACGACTTTGTCCTGCGTGACCGTTGGGTCATTGCGGTTGCGGGAACGCACGGCAAAACGACCACGGCAGGCATGGCGGCCTGGATTCTGGAAGCTTGCGGCTACCAGCCTGGTTTCGTCATCGGCGGCGTACCGGGTAATTTCGACGTTTCTGCACGCTTGGGTGAAAGCTCATTCTTCGTGATTGAAGCCGATGAATACGACTGTGCGTTCTTCGATAAGCGTTCCAAATTCGTGCATTATTGCCCGCGTACACTGATCCTCAATAATCTTGAGTTCGATCACGCGGATATTTTTGACGACCTGAAAGCGATTCAGAAACAGTTCCACCATCTGGTGCGTATCGTGCCGGGGCAGGGGAAAATCATCTGGCCAGAAAACGACGCCAATATTAAACATACATTGGCGATGGGGTGCTGGAGCGAACAAGAACTGGTGGGCGAACAAGGCCACTGGCAGGCGAAGAAACTCACTCCAGATGCTTCTCATTGGGAAGTGTATCTGGATGGCGAACGTGTCGGTGAAGTGAACTGGCAGTTAGTGGGTGAACACAATATGCATAACGGGCTGATGGCAATTGCTGCTGCGCGTCATGTGGGTGTGACGCCTGCTGATGCGGCGAAAGCGTTGGACAGTTTCGTGAATGCGCGTCGCCGCCTTGAATTACGCGGTGAAGCAAACGGCGTAACGGTGTATGACGATTTTGCTCACCATCCAACGGCGATTCTGGCGACCCTTGCTGCGCTGCGCAGCAAAGTGGGTGGAACCGCACGTATTTTGGCCGTGCTCGAGCCGCGTTCTAACACCATGAAAATGGGCCACAGCAAAGACGATCTCGCGCCATCTTTAGGCCGTGCAGATGAAGTCTTTTTACTTCAGCCACCGCATATTCCGTGGCAGGTTGTGGAAGTGGCAGAAGCCTGTATTCAGCCGGCACACTGGAGTGCGGATGTCGATGTTTTGGTGGATATGGTGATGAAAATTGCCCAGCCTGGCGACCATATTCTAGTGATGAGTAACGGTGGTTTCGGTGGTATTCACCAGAAATTGCTGGATGCGTTGGCGAAGAAAGCTGAGAACCAGTAAGAGAACCAGTAATACTGGTGAATATAAAAAAACCGCATTTGCGTAACACCGTCAGTTTAAGAACGAGATATCCGGGGTGACCACCGGGTTTGGCATCCCTCCGGGAACCAAATCCCGGTGTTTCCCCTCATTCATTGACTTAAGTGAACGGTGTTAGGTGTAGGATGGATGACTCAGCCCTGCGCAAATAAGCTTATCCTGGCGCTTATCTGCGCATAAAAATCCTAATTTTTCGTAGCTTTACTGATTCCCGTTCTTTGAGTAGTGTGACATACGCCGTTACTTTTTTTGCAAGGATTGTCCTTACCATGTTTTCGGGATTGTTAATTATTTTAGTACCGCTGATCGTCGGCTATCTCATTCCTTTAAAACAAACCAGCCTGCTCAAGCTAATTAATCGTCTGCTGAGCTGGATTGTTTACGTCATTCTATTTTTCATGGGCATCAGCCTCGCATTTCTCGATAACCTGGCCAGTAACTTATTGGCGATATTTCAATACGCCGCGGTTAGCGTTGTCGTGTTACTGCTCTGTAATGCAGCGGCGCTGTTGTGGCTAGAACGTTCCATACCGTGGCAGCACAACCACCAGCAAGAAAAGCTCCCGTCGCGTGTTGCGATGGCACTGGAGTCGCTAAAACTCTGTGCGGTCGTCGTGGCAGGATTTGCACTCGGGCTAACGGGATGGCCGATTCTGCACCACGCCACTGATGCCAGCGAATACACGCTCATCTTCCTGCTATTACTGGTGGGGGTCCAACTGCGTAATAGTGGCATGACACTCAAGCAGATCGTGTTAAATCGGCGGGGCATGATTGTCGCAGTGGTCGTCGCACTGAGCTCTCTGGCAGGCGGCGTTATCAATGCCTTTATTCTCGATTTGCCGATTAAAGCTGGCTTAGCCATGGCGTCAGGCTTCGGTTGGTATTCGCTATCCGGTATTTTGATGACGGAATCTTATGGCCCAGTCATTGGCAGTGCCGCATTCTTCAATGATTTGGCACGAGAACTGATTGCCATCATGTTGATTCCAGGCCTGGTGCGCCGTAGCCGCTCAACCGCTCTCGGGTTGTCTGGCGCAACATCTATGGATTTCACGCTCCCAGTTCTTCAGCGCAGCGGTGGTCTGGAAATTGTCCCTGCGGCGATTGTCCACGGTTTTATCCTCAGCTTACTGACTCCGCTGTTAATGGCATTGTTCGCTTCCTGATACCTCATTGGCGGTAGGTTCCTACCGCCAAAATTGCGCTAAATCAATATCCTTTTAAGTTACATAAAAAATACCTTTTCCCTGTGCAGCACTGAGCATAACCTCAAACATGTATATCAAATATAACTTTAAAAGGTACGATTATGTTTTGTGTGCAATGTGAACAAACAATCCGCACCCCTGCGGGCAACGGCTGCTCTTACGCTCAGGGTATGTGTGGCAAAACTGCCGAAACATCTGACCTCCAGGACCTGCTGATTGCCGCATTACAGGGACTGTCTGCATGGGCCATTGCCGCACGCGACGTCGGCATTATCGACCATGAAATCGACAACTTTGCGCCACGCGCTTTCTTCTCTACCCTTACAAACGTTAACTTCGATTCGCCACGCATTGTCGGTTACGCGCAAGAAGCTATAGCGCTGCGTGAAAGCCTGAAAGCACGCAGCCATGCCATTAACCCACAGTTGACTGTCGCCAATCCAATGGCTGAACTTCAACTGGTCAGCAACGATTTAGGCGACCTGCAACGCCAGGCGGCTGAGTTCGCACCAAATCGCGATAAAGCAGAAATTGGTGAAGATATTTTAGGCCTGCGCCTGTTGTGCCTGTACGGCCTCAAAGGTGCTGCAGCCTATATGGAACACGCCCACGTACTCGGTCAGTATGACAACGACATATACGCCCAGTACCATAAAATTATGGCGTGGCTCGGCACCTGGCCTGCAGATATGGGCGCGTTGCTGGAATGCTCGATGGAAATCGGCCAGATGAACTTCAAAGTGATGAGCATTCTGGATCACGGCGAAACCGAGAAATACGGTCATCCAACACCAAGCCAGGTTAACGTCCGTCCGGTCGCAGGGAAATGTATTTTGATTTCCGGTCACGACCTGAAAGATCTCTATAACTTGTTGGAACAAACTGAAGGTACCGGCGTAAACGTCTTTACCCACGGCGAAATGTTGCCAGCACACGGTTATCCTGAACTGCGTAAATTCAAGCACCTGGTCGGTAACTACGGCAGCGGTTGGCAGAACCAACAGAGCGAGTTTGCCCGCTTCCCTGGCCCAATTGTCATGACCTCCAACTGCATCATTAACCCAGAAGTGGGCTCTTATACCGACCGTATCTGGACACGTAGCATCGTCGGCTGGCCGGGTGTGAGCCACCTCGAGGGTGATGATTTTACCGCTGTTATTACTCAGGCACAGCAAATGGCTGGCTTCCCTTACAGCGAAATCGAACATCTGATCACTGTCGGATTTGGCCGCCAGACTCTGCTGGGTGCTGCCGACACACTGATTGATTTGGTCAGCCGTGAAAAACTGCGCCACATCTTCCTCGTGGGCGGTTGTGATGGCGATCGTGGCGAACGTAGCTACTTCACCGACTTCGCTACCAGCGTACCGAAAGACTGCCTGATCTTAACCCTGGCTTGCGGTAAATATCGTTTTAACAAACTGGACTTCGGCGACATCGAAGGCTTGCCGCGTCTGGTGGATGCAGGTCAATGTAACGATGCCTATTCGGCGATTATTCTTGCGGTTACCCTCGCCGAAAAACTCGGTTGTGGCGTTAACGATTTGCCACTGAGCCTGGTGCTCTCCTGGTTTGAGCAAAAAGCGATTGTTATCCTGCTAACCCTGTTGTCTTTGGGCGTGACAAATATCGTCACCGGCCCAACCGCACCGGGCTTCCTGACGCCAAATCTGTTGGCTGTTCTGAACGAGAAGTTTGGCCTGCGTGCCATTACCACCGTTGAACAAGATATTGAACAGCTGATGAGCGCATAAGGAGCAGCCATGACTATGCCAACGCCACTGTGCCCGCATCGCATGCAGGTGCATCATATTCACCAGGAAACGCCAGATGTTTGGACGCTGTCGCTGATTAATCACGACTTTTATCCTTACAAGGCGGGGCAATACGCACTGGTGAGTATTCGTAATAGTGACGAAACACTACGCGCTTACACGATTTCTTCGACACCTGGACTCAGCCCATTTATTACGCTGACCGTCCGTGGTATCGAGAATGGCGTTGGCTCTCAATGGCTGACGCAAGAGGTGAAAGTCGGCGATTACCTGTGGCTTTCAGAAGGCCTGGGGGAATTTACTTGCGAAGACTTGGCTTCCGAACGTTTTCTGTTATTGGCAGCGGGTTGTGGTGTAACGCCAATTATGGCGATGCGCCGTTGGTTAGCAAAACATCGCCCGCAGGCTGACGTACAGGTTATTTATAACGTCCGGTCGCCAGAAGATGTCATCTTTGCGCAAGAATGGCGTAACTATCCAGTCGCACTTGTTGCCGAGAATAACGCGACGCATGGCTTCATCTCAGGGCGCCTGACGCGTGAGATTCTTGATTCCGTGCCGGATATTGCTTCACGCACCGTCATGACCTGTGGGCCCGCGCCTTATATGGAAATGGTGGAGAAAGAAGTCAAAGCTTTGGGCGTGACGGATTTTTATTGTGAAAAATTCTTCACGCTCGTCGCAGCACCCGTCGATAGCGGTTTAAAGTTCACCACCCTAAAACCACTGCGTGATTTCTACGCACCGGTCGGCAGCACCTTGCTGGCAGCGTTGGAAAGCAACAGTGTTCCGGTAAACGCGGCCTGCCGTGCAGGAGTCTGTGGCAGTTGCAAAACCAAAATCGAATCCGGTGATTATACGGTGAGCAGCACCATGACACTGACCGCCGCAGAAATTGCAAACGGCTATGTTCTGGCCTGCAGTTGCCATCCGCAAGGTGATTTAGTGTTGGCATAAGTCGTATTTAATGGGCGGAAAATGTCATATTTCCTGCCCATTAAACTCATCGCCAGGATGAATTTCCTGCCAGCGAATAACGGCCCGCACCGGAAAATGCTACGGCCAGTGCCGCAAAGAAGAAATACACCAAGCTTTCAATCGCCCATGCCCCAGTCTTATCCAGCATGAATGTTTTGCCTGTTCCTACCAACAACCAGGCAATCACCATGGTAAACGCCATAACCAGCGCCGCTGGGCGCGTCAACACTCCCAAAATCACCAGACACGGTGCAACGACTTCACCCATCAACACGCCATAGGCGATAAACTCAGGTAACCCCTGAGACGCCAGTATGCCTTTGATGGGACCCACGCCATCAATTAACTTATGTAGACCATGAAACAGCATTAACCCGCCCACAGTCAGACGCAGAATTAACTTCCCAAAATCATCTTTTGCCAGCGCACCATTCACCGCATTTAACAACTTAGCAACCATTTGAAATATAACCTTTTATATTTGATAGTGAGAATAATTTACACGTAATAATCTGTTACAAATACCCACCTTACTGAAAATATCTCCAGTACAGCTCCCACTTTTGCAATCTGCCTGGGAAAGAACAAATTGGACTAAGCTTGTTTACGTAACGAGAGCGACAAAAGGAGGAGAAGTAATGAAACAGACTGTTGCCGCCTATCTGGCGAAAACGCTTGAAAGCGCGGGTGTGAAACGAATTTGGGGCGTTACAGGCGATTCCCTCAATGGACTGAGCGACAGCCTGAACCGCATGGGAACTATTCAATGGATGCCAACACGCCATGAAGAAGTCGCCGCTTTTGCCGCAGGTGCGCAAGCGCATCTTTCTGGCGAATTGGCGGTATGTGCAGGCTCCTGTGGGCCTGGTAATTTGCATCTGATTAATGGCTTATTCGACTGCCATCGTAACCGAGTGCCGGTGCTAGCCATTGCGGCACACATTCCGTCGAGTGAAATTGGCAGCGGTTATTTCCAGGAAACCCATCCCGAAGAGTTGTTCCGCGAATGCAGCCATTATTGTGAACTGGTGTCATCCCCGGAACAAATCCCACAAGTGTTGGCGATTGCCATGCGCAAAGCTGTACTTAATCGTGGTGTGTCAGTCATTGTTTTGCCCGGTGACATCGCCCTGAAGCCCGCCCCTGAAACGGCCAGCACACACTGGTATCCCGCACCGCAGCCCATCATTGTTCCCCCACAAGAAGAGCTTAAAAAACTTGCCCAGTTATTGCGCTATAACGACAACATCGCCCTGATGTGTGGTAGCGGTTGTGCTGGGGCGCATGAGGAACTGGTGCAATTTGCCGCGCTCCTCAAAGCGCCGATTGTTCACGCCTTGCGGGGTAAAGAGTACGTCGAGTATGACAACCCGTATGATGTCGGTATGACCGGGCTGATTGGCTTTTCATCCGGGTTCCACACCATGATGAATGCCGATACGCTGATTTTACTCGGCACCCAATTTCCGTATCGCGCCTTCTACCCGACCGATGCGAAAATCATTCAAATTGACATCAACCCTGGCAGCATTGGGGCGCACAGCAAAGTGGACATGGCGCTGATTGGAGATATTAAAGCCACGCTTGCAGCACTCACTCCACTTCTGGAAGAAAAAACCGACCGCAGCTTCCTCGATAAAGCGCTGGATGATTATCGCGAAGCACGCGAAAGCCTTGATGAACTGGCGCAGCCCGGAGATGGCAATGTTATCCATCCGCAATATGTCGCACAGCAAATCAGTCATTACGCCGATGATGACGCTATATTCACCTGCGACGTTGGCACACCGACCGTCTGGGCCGCACGATATCTGAAAATGAACGGCAAACGTCGGCTTATTGGCTCATTCACCCACGGCTCAATGGCGAACGCCATGCCGCAAGCGCTGGGTGCAAAAGCAACCGCGCCGGATCGTCAGGTTGTTGCTATGTGCGGCGACGGTGGTTTCAGCATGTTGATGGGCGATTTTCTTTCGGTAGTGCAAATGAAATTGCCGATCAAAATTGTGGTGTTTAACAATAGCGCGTTGGGTTTTGTCGCAATGGAAATGAAAGCAGGCGGTTACCTGACTGACGGAACCGAGTTGCACGCCACTAACTTTGCCAATATCGCCACGGCCTGCGGCATCACCGGTATTCGTGTTGAACAAGCTGAAGAGTTGGATAACGCACTACAGCAAGCCTTTAGCATTGACGGCCCGGTTCTGGTAGACGTGGTCGTGGCGAAAGAGGAACTGGCAATCCCTCCGCAAATCAAACTCGAACAAGCCAAAGGGTTTAGCCTTTACATGCTACGCGCCATTATCAGCGGACGCGGCGATGAGGTTATCGAACTGGCGAAAACTAACTGGTTCCGGTAAAACAGAGGTTTATTGTGGATAATAAGGACCCACCGTGATTGATTTACGCAGCGACACAGTAACCCGCCCGAGTGCCGAAATGCTCCAACGTATGATGGCTGCACCTACCGGTGATGACGTCTATGGTGACGACCCTACGGTCAATGAACTTCAGGAATACACAGCTAAGATTAGCGGCAAAGAAGCGGCGTTATTTCTGCCAACCGGCACTCAGGCAAACCTGGTCGCGCTGCTTAGCCACTGCGAACGTGGTGAAGAATATATTGTTGGGCAACTGGCCCACAATTATCTGTATGAAGCCGGTGGTGCTGCGGTGTTAGGCAGTATTCAACCGCAGCCCATTGACGCGAATCCAGACGGGACATTGCCGCTCGATAAAGTTGCCGCGAAAATCAAACCTGACGATATCCACTTTGCACGCACCAAACTCCTCAGCCTTGAAAATACCCATAACGGCAAAGTTCTGCCGCGCGAATATCTTCAACAAGCCTGGGATTTTAGCCGCAACCACAATCTGGCGCTGCATGTCGACGGTGCGCGTATCTTTAACGCTGTGGTGGCGTATGGCTGCACGCTTGAAGAAGTGGTGCGCTACTGCGATACCTTTACCATTTGTCTCTCGAAAGGCTTGGGAACTCCGGTCGGCTCGCTGTTAGTCGGCAGCCGCGAATACATTAAACGTGCCACTCGCTGGCGTAAAATGGTCGGCGGTGGCATGCGTCAGGCCGGTATCCTGGCGGCGGCAGGTTTGTATGCACTTCAAAATAACGTGCAGCGTCTGCAAACCGACCATGACAACGCCCTTTGGCTGGCAAGCGAACTGCGAGAAATTGGTGTCGATGTTACCCGCCAGGACACCAATATGGTGTTTGTGCGCGTTCCCGTTGAACAATCAGAAAGTCTCGGCAATTTCATGAAAGAACGCGGTATTTTAATGAGCGCGGGGCCAATCACTCGTTTAGTGACTCACCTTGACGTCAACCGTCAACAACTGGCCGAAGTGGTTTCTCACTGGCAAGCATTTTTACAACGCTAAACGGGGTCAGGGACGATGACACAGCCACAAAATATTCTGGTACTCGGCGCAAGCGGTTATATTGGGCAACATTTGGTGCCGCAACTTGCCCAGGCCGGGCATCATGTTACCGCTGCGGCAAGACGGGTTGAGTGGCTGGAGAAACAACCCTGGGAATCCGTCGTCTGCCGCCACGTCGATTTGCAGTGGCCAGAGACGCTCCCCGAGCTGCTTGTAAATGTCGATACGCTTTATTATCTGGTGCATAGCATGGGGGACGGAGCTGATTTCGTTGCCCATGAACGCCAGACGGCGCTCAATTTGCGCGATGCGCTGCGCGAGCATCCGGTGAAACACCTGATATTTCTTAGCTCGCTGCAAGCCGCCGAAGGTGATGGCGATTCTGAACACCTGCGTGCCCGCCAACTGACAGCCGATATTTTACGCGATGCGGGTGTGCCGGTAACAGAAGTACGCGCAGGCATAATTGTCGGTGCTGGTTCCGCCGCTTTCGAAGTGATGCGCGACATGGTTTATAACCTTCCGGTGCTCACGCCACCGCGCTGGGTTCGCTCGCGCACCACGCCCATCGCGTTGGCAAATTTACTGCACTACTTAGTCGAGCTGCTTAATCATCCGTCGCAGGAAAATCGTGTTTTTGAAGCCGCCGGGCCTGAAGTGTTGAGCTATCAACAGCAATTCGAGCGTTTTATGGCGATCAGCGGCAAACACCGCCCTTTGATCCCTATTCCGCTCCCAACCAGTTGGATCTCAGTGTGGTTCCTCAACATGATAACCTCCGTGCCGCCGACCATTGCCAAGGCTCTGATTCAAGGCTTGAAACACGATCTTCTGGCTGACGATCGCGAATTACGCGCGTTGATCCCCCAACCACTCCTGAACTTTGACGACGCAGTACGTGCGACACTTGAAGACGAGAATAAACTCGCGAACTCGCAAGACTGGGGATACGACGCTCAGGCGTTTGCCCGCTGGCGTCCAGAGTACGGCTACTTCCCTAAACAAGCGGGTTGTACGCTAAACACCTCTGCTGAACTGACAGATTTATGGCAAGTCGTGAATCAAATCGGTGGCAAAGATGGCTACTTCTTCGGCAACATTCTGTGGAAGACCCGTGGCTTAATGGACTTGTTAGTCGGCCATAAATTGGCGAAAGGCCGTCCGGCACACGAAATGCTCGAGGTGGGGGATCAAGTCGATAGCTGGAAAGTGATTATTGTCGAACCACAAAAAGAGCTGACGCTGTTATTTGGAATGAAAGCACCTGGGCTTGGGCGGCTTTCTTTCACGTTACGTGACAAAGGTAAGCATCGTTCGCTTGATGTTCGTGCATGGTGGCATCCGCATGGAACAGCCGGTTTGTTCTACTGGTTAGTGATGATCCCCGCGCATCTGTTTATTTTCCGCGGTATGGCCCGTAGGATTTGCCAACTTTCCGAACAAGTTTCCGAACAAACTTCCCCAAAATAACTCGAGTTGCAGGAAGACGGCAACGCAGTGAATCCCTGGAGCTTATTTCAGTAAGTGACTGGGATGCACGAGGAAAACCAACGCACTTGCAACTTGAGATATGAAGAGAATGGCACATAAAGTTCGTTAAGTTCTCTAATCTTTGCTATTCCCCATTGCAAGCGCTGCCATTTCACGGAAAAATGCGCAGCGTAAATCTCAATTATCATGAGTTGGTCTAGATGAAGGTACTGGTAACGGGCGCCACCAGCGGTTTAGGCCGAAACGCGGTCGAATTTCTTCGCGCTAAAGGCATCAGTGTTCGGGCAACCGGGCGCAATGAGGCCATGGGTAAACTGCTGGAAAAGATGGGTGCGGAGTTTATTCGCGCTGACCTTACCGAATTGGTTTCTTCACAGGCCAAGGTGTTGCTGGCCGATATCGATACGCTTTGGCATTGCTCGAGCTTTACCTCGCCCTGGGGAACTCAGGAAGCGTTCGATCTCGCTAACGTCCGTGCTACCCGTCGCTTAGGTGAATGGGCCGTTGCCTGGGGCGTACGTAACTTCGTACATATTTCCTCACCGTCGCTTTACTTTGATTACCACCACCATCGTAATATCAGCGAAGATTTTCGCCCAGTCCGCTTCGCCAACGAATTTGCCCGCAGCAAAGCCGCCAGTGAAGAAGTAATTCAATTGTTAGCGCAATCAAACCCACACACACGCTTTACCATTCTGCGTCCGCAAAGTTTGTTTGGCCCGCATGACAAAGTCTTTTTCCCGCGCCTGGTGCAGATGATGCGTCACTACGGCAGCGTGTTGTTGCCCCGTGGCGGCGATGCGATGGTAGACATGACCTATCTCGAAAATGCGGTGCATGCGATGTGGCTCGCAACTGAGCGTTGCGAAACGTTGCCCTCAGGACGTGCGTATAACATCACTAATATGGAAGCTCGCCCGCTGCGCGTGATTGTGCAAAAGCTGATTGATGATTTAGAGATTAAATGCCGAATTCGCTCCGTCCCCTATCCGATGCTGGATATGATTGCCCGCAGCATGGAACGCTTTGGTAATAAATCGGCCAAAGAACCCGTGCTGACACATTATGGCGTGTCGAAACTGAACTTTGATTTAACGCTGGATACGACGCGGGCAGAAACAGAATTGGGTTATCAGCCGATTGTAACGCTGGATGAAGGCATTCGTCGTACCGCGCTTTGGTTACGTGACCACGGTACGTTGCTTCGTTAACCAGGCCCGTTATCCATCAAGCCGCAGCGGCGTTGGTTTCACCCACTTGCCGCCCGGCTGCAACTCGAAAGCTAATGGGTCTAACCTTGCCCGTACTTTTCGAGCAATGCTTCTGCTATTGCCTCAGTTTGCGCATCCGGCAGGCCCGAATATTTGGTTGGGCGGAAGTGCATCTGGAAAGCCTGAATCACCCTCTGCTGCTGCTCCGGCGTCATATCATGCGTCACCTGATAACCATAACGCGATAGCAAATCGAGCAAACCTCGCTTATCTACAGGTTGGTATGGGCCACGGCCATTTAGATAAAATGCCACTCTATGGGCATCCGGCCAGGCACCCACGCCCTGCTCTGCCAGTTGCTGCCACGGGAATAGCGGGCCAGGATCAACTTTCCGCTGCGGGGCAATATCCGCATGTGCGACCACGTTTTGCGGTTGGATTTGATAGCGCGCGATAATCACTTTCGCCAGTTTCTCCAACACCGAGATCTGCGCCGCATTGAACGGGTAAAACTGATTTACGCGGCCCTGGCGCGTGAAACCTTTATTCTCCAGTTCAATACCAATCGACGTGTCATTGATGCGCGTCGCACCACGCCAGAAACTCACACCAGCATGCCACGCCAATTCACTTTCTGGCACCAGTTGCCAGATGACCGGCTTGCCGTCAGATATCGGGGGCGTATCGGGTATCAGGTAATGAGAACTGACATTTCGGTCAGTTAAAGTAGATAACGAACCGGTGAAATCATCGGCGGTGTAGTGAATAACTAACACTTTCACTCGCGGATAGGCCGCCTGCGCGACGTGGCTGGTGTCGATTTTAAAATCGCCTTTATCAACAACGGCTTTATCGGCAATTTCAGGTTTGCTGGCGCACCCCGCCAGCAAAAGTGCGATTAAAAATGTGGCAAGACGGCCTTTCATCGACGCGTTTTCACCGCAGTACCGGTGACACTCACCATCAGCATGCTTCCTTCTTTGCCCACAGTTTCGTAGTCAATATCGATACCGACCACGGCATTTGCCCCTAATCCTTCAGCCTGTTCCTGTAATTCGCTAAACGCTATTTCACGCGCCTTGCGTAACTCTTTTTCGTATGCACCGGAACGTCCACCGACGATATCACGCACCCCAGCAAAAAAGTCGCGAAAAATGTTGGCGCCCAGAATCGCCTCTCCTGTCACCACACCACAATATTCTGTAATGCTCTGCCCTTCGAGCGTAGGGGTAGTTGTAAATTGCATAAGCTTCTCCTCTCTTTGTATCAACATCTTAGCGTAGAGCCTGCCACGCATTTTGACAGCGATACGCTATGCTAAGTTAGTCCTCCTGAGAAGATAAGGAAATAAAAATGCGCAGCTCAGTTTTGGTTCTTCTTCCGTGCGCGATGTTCCTCACGGCCTGTACTACCCCCGTAACGCCCGCTTTTAAAGATATCGGCACCCGCAGCGGCCCATGTATTGACGGCGGCCCGGATAGCGTGGCGCAGAAATTTTACGATTATCAGATAAGCCATAAAACTCAGGGCAGCAGCGCGATAACCAGCCTGCGTCCGTATATGAGTGATGCGCTGGCGCAGCAAATGCAAAAAGCCAGCACATCGCCTAATGCGCAAAATGACTTTATGCGCAGCAACATGTTTACCAGCAACGCAGATGGCGCAGACAGTGCGGCCGTGGCCTCCGCGTCCACCATTCCTAACACAGATGCACGCAATATCCCGCTGCGTGTGAACCTCACCAAAGGTAGTCAGAGTTGGCAAGATGAAGTGCTAATGATTCGTGAAGGACAGTGCTGGGCGGTGGATGATGTGCGTTATCTCGGCGTAAACAGCCATGCGCCTTCAGGTAGCCTGCGACAGGCGATAGAAACCGAGTAATTTCCCCTGCGGGAGAGGGACGGTAACCCTTGTAAATAGTCTGGAATTTTCTGATAACTCCGACATTTATTCTTACCCCCCTCCCGTCTCGATATATTGTGCTACCTTTAATGCGCAGGTGCAGTTATTTTTAGGTTTTAACGCACAAAGATTGCATAACTATTCTGTTAAAGGTACCCTTTGCGGCTTCAATTGCTATTCAACTTATGCGCATGAGTATTCAACTAAACGGCATTAATTGTTTTTACGGCGCACATCAAGCGCTGTTCGATATCACCCTTAGTTGCCCACAGGGCGAAACGCTCGTGCTGCTTGGTCCAAGCGGCGCAGGTAAAAGCTCGCTTCTGCGTGTACTCAATTTGCTTGAGATGCCGCGCTCTGGGCAACTCACCATTGCTGATAATCATTTCGACTTTACAAAAGCGCCTGGCGACAAAGCCATCCGTGAGTTGCGTCGCAACGTGGGTATGGTGTTCCAGCAATACAATCTTTGGCCTCACCTCACCGTGCTGCAAAACCTGATGGAAGCGCCTTGCCGGGTCCTTGGGATCAGCAAAGATGAAGCACGCCTGCGTGCTGATAAACTGCTTGAGCGTTTACGTCTGAAACCTTACATGGACCGCTATCCGCTCCATCTTTCCGGTGGCCAGCAGCAGCGCGTTGCGATTGCCCGTGCATTAATGATGGAACCACAGATTCTGCTGTTTGATGAACCGACCGCAGCACTGGACCCAGAAATCACTGCGCAAATCGTCAGCATCATTCGTGAGTTGGCTGAAACCAACATCACACAGGTCATTGTGACTCACGAAGTGGAAGTTGCGCGTAAAACCGCAAGCCGCGTGGTTTACATGGAAAATGGCCACATCGTAGAACAAGGTGATGCGAGTTGCTTTGCAAAACCGCAGACCGAAGCGTTTAAATTCTATCTGTCACATTGATGTATCCGGGAAAATAACCATGAAAAAAGTTCTGCTTGCCACATTATTAGCCAGCCTGAGCCTTTCCGCGACGGCTGCACAAACTATTCGTTTTGCAACGGAAGCGTCTTACCCTCCGTTTGAATCTATGGATGCCAGCAACAAGATCGTTGGCTTTGATGTCGATTTGGCAAACGCCCTGTGTAAAGAGATTGATGCTACCTGCACCTTCTCTAACCAGTCATTTGACAGCCTGATCCCAAGCCTGAAATTCCGTCGTATCGACGCAGTTATAGCCGGTATGGACATCACGCCTGAACGCGAAAAACAAGTTCTGTTCAGCACCCCGTACTACGATAACTCTGCGCTGTTCATCGGACAGAAAGGCAAAGTTGCCGATATGAACGCGCTGAAAGGCAAGAAAGTGGGCGTGCAGAACGGCACCACGCACCAAAAATTCATCATGGATAAACACCCAGAAATCACCACCGTTCCTTACGACAGCTACCAAAACGCGAAGCTCGATCTGCAAAATGGTCGTATCGACGCAGTATTTGGTGACACCGCTGTGGTGACTGAGTGGCTGAAAGCTGAACCAAAACTGGCTGCGATCGGCGATAAAGTGACAGATAAAGGTTACTTCGGTACCGGTCTGGGCATCGCGGTTCGTCAGGGCAACACTGATTTGCAGGCGAAGTTCAACACAGCGCTTGAAAAAGTGAAAAAAGATGGGACTTATCAGACCATCTACGAAAAATGGTTCCAGAAGTAATCTGAATGAACGAAATGCTTCCTTTAGCGAGCGCCGCCGGGATGACCGTCGGCCTTGCCGTTTGCGCGCTGATCATCGGCCTGGCTCTGGCGATGATTTTCGCCGTATGGGAGTCCGCGAAATGGCGCCCGATAGCCTGGCTGGGTTCTGCCGTGGTAACGGTGCTGCGCGGCCTGCCTGAAATATTGGTAGTGCTGTTTATTTATTTCGGCTCCTCACAACTGCTGTTGATCCTCTCAGATGGTTTTGTAATCAACCTTGGTTTTGTGCAAATTCCCATCCAAGTACAAATTGAGAATTTCGATGTCAGCCCG
Organism: Buttiauxella sp.; assembly: GCA_035271785.1. Taxonomy (GTDB): domain Bacteria; phylum Pseudomonadota; class Gammaproteobacteria; order Enterobacterales; family Enterobacteriaceae; genus Buttiauxella. Next base: position 1,432 of record DATERH010000254.1, on the reverse strand, counting down.
TTCCTGTGCGGCGTAATTGCACTTTCCCTGCTCTACTCAGCTTACGCTTCGCAGACTTTGCGCGGCGCACTCAAAGCCGTGCCAATTGGGCAGTGGGAATCTGGTCAGGCGTTAGGTCTGTCGAAAGCCGCCATTTTCTTCCGCCTGGTGATGCCGCAAATGTGGCGCCATGCGCTACCGGGATTAGGTAATCAGTGGTTGGTATTGTTAAAAGACACTGCGCTGGTTTCGCTGATTAGCGTCAACGATTTGATGTTACAAACCAAGAGTATCGCCACTCGTACTCAGGAACCGTTTACCTGGTATGTGGTTGCAGCCGCGATCTACCTCGTTGTCACCATCATCAGTCAGTACATTCTCAAACGTATTGACCAGAGAGCGACACGTTTTGAACGGAGACCCGGCTGATGCTTGAGTATTTACCGGAACTGTTTAAAGGCCTGCACACCAGCCTTACCCTCACCGTGGCATCCATTGCGGTCGCGTTGATCTTATCGCTGATTTTCACCATCGTCCTGACGCTGAAAACACCGGTGCTGGTTCACTTTGTTCGTGCCTACATTACCCTATTTACGGGTACGCCTTTGCTGGTGCAAATCTTCCTGATTTACTACGGCCCAGGTCAGTTCCCGTCTATTCAGAACTACCCAGTTTTGTGGCACCTGCTTTCTGAACCGTGGTTGTGTGCGTTGATTGCGCTGTCTTTGAACAGTGCAGCCTACACCACGCAACTGTTTTACGGTGCGATTCGCGCCATTCCTGATGGGCAGTGGCAGTCATGCGGCGCGTTAGGTATGAGCAAGAAAGATACTCTCGCGATTTTGCTGCCATATGCATTTAAACGCGCACTTTCTTCTTACTCGAACGAAGTGGTTTTAGTGTTTAAAAGTACTTCTCTGGCGTACACCATTACGCTGATGGAAGTGATGGGTCACGGGCAATTGCTGTACGGCCGCACTTACGATGTGATGGTATTCGGGGCTGCAGGTTTGGTTTATCTGGTGGTTAATGGATTACTGACGTTGTTAATGCGTGTGATAGAGCGCCGGGCACTGGCATTCGAACGCCGTAATTAAGGCATCGTTAATCACTCAAAAGGCGGGAACCCTCCCGCCTTTTTTGCATCTCAATAAATATAATTATACATTTTATTTGCATATAAATTCATTTGCTGGCATGATTTTTTGACACCAGGAAACGGTGAAAACTATAAAACACGACAGACGGGAGCAACACACATGAAGAAGTTTATTTTGGCCGCCATGTTCGCTACAGCCGCATTTAACGTGGCCGCAGCCGACAAAATCAACTTTGGCTCTTCGGCCACTTATCCGCCATTTGAATCACTTGATGCCAACAATCAGATTGTCGGTTTTGATATCGATTTGGCTAAAGCTTTATGCAAACAAATGCAAGCTGAATGCACATTCAC
>DATERH010000253.1:0-8500 GCA_035271785.1 Buttiauxella sp. | reverse complement strand
GTTGGATATTGCGCGATGGGCAATTTCATGATCGCAAGCCCGCCCGCCAACATAATAATGATGGCGATTACCCAGGCAAAAATCGGGCGATCGATAAAAAACTTAGCCATGTCTTAACGTCTCCTGTTTAAGTTAAGACTTCGTTTGTTCAGTCTGAGCACTAGCGGCTGCTTGATTCTGGCCTTTCTTTTCTGCCGCTATTTCTTGAGCTTTTACCTGAACACCGGGTTTCACTTTTTGCAAACCGGTCACAATAACGCGATCGCCATCCTTTAACCCACTAGTTACCAGCCATTTATCGCCGATAGCCTGTGCTGCTGTAATATCGCGGACTTCAACTTTGTCATCTTTGCCAATCACCATGGCTGAGGCGTCACCACGTGGTGTACGAGTGACACCTTGCTGTGGAACTAACAGTGCATTTGGATTAGTCCCTTCTTCCAATTGTGCGCGGACAAACATACCCGGAAGCAGTGTGTTATCTGGGTTCGGGAAGATGGCTCGCAAAGTGATTGAGCCAGTGGTCTGGTCAACCGTCACATCTGAAAACTCCAAAGAGCCTTCTTGTTGGTATGCAATACCATCGTTAGTGACTAACTTAACTTTCGCTTTGCCGTTTTCTTGTTTCAGTTTGCCGTCAGCTAACTCTTGCTTAAGGCGCAAGAAATCGTTGCTGGATTGGGTCACATCCACATAAATCGGGTCGAGTTGTTGTACGGTTGACATGGCGGTTGCTTGACCGCTGGTCACCAGAGCGCCTTCAGTAACAGCAGATTTACCAATGCGGCCACTAATCGGAGACGTTACTTTGGTATAGGCAAGATTAATGCGCGCAGATTCAACAGCGGCTTTAGCGGCAACGACAGAAGCGTTTGCTTGTTGAGAATCGGCAACTGCGGTGTCGTAGTCTTGTTGACTGATATACTGAGTACCCAACAGTTTCTGATAACGCTTAGCCGTCAACTGCGCAATGTTTGCACTTGCTTGAGCTTTTGCGAGATCACCTTTGGCGCTGTCATAGGCGGCCTGGTAAGAAGCAGGGTCGATTTGATACAGTGAAACACCAGCTTTAATTTCACTTCCTTCTTCAAAGTTGCGTTTCAGAATGATGCCGCTGACCTGCGGGCGAACTTCTGCAATACGATAAGCACTGGTACGGCCTGGAAGCTCTGTGGTTATCTGCAAAGGAGCACTTTTTAGAGTGACGACACCCACTTCTGGGGCATGCGGTGCACTCTGTTGTGTTTCTTTGTCATTACATCCTGTAAGTATTAAGCTGCCTGAAAGCATCAGAACGGCCGCCAGAGGCGTAAACCCTCTGTTTTTGTTCATATGTAAACCTCGAGTGTCCGATTTCAAAGTTGTTCAATGGATCAAGTGTCCACAAACCCATTGCTGCATTTATACCCGTCATACTTCAAGTTCCATCTTTGTTGGCTGCTCTCACTCACCCGAATCACTTACTTAATGTAAGCTCATCGGGACTTGCTCCCTTGCCGCCTTGATGCAACTCGAATTATTTTGGGTATTATTATCGTCGTGCTATGGTACATACATTCACAAATGTATGTAAATCTAACCAGCCTACTTTCATCTACTTATGGCACGAAAAACCAAACAACAAGCACTTGAAACTCGACAACATCTTCTTGATGTGGCAATCCGCTTGTTTTCTCAACACGGTGTATCCTCAACTTCGCTTGCAGATATTGCTAAAGCGGCTGGTGTTACCCGTGGTGCAATCTATTGGCATTTCAAGAATAAGTCGGATTTGTTTAATGAAATCTGGGAGCTAACTGAATCCAGTATTGGTGATTTAGAGACTGAGTATCAGGCAAAATTTCCCGACGATCCACTTTCTGTTGTTAGAGAGTTACTAATTTACATATTACAAGCAACTGTCTCTGATGAGCGTCGTCGCTTAATGACAGAAATTATCTTCCATAAATGTGAATTTGTTGGCGAACTTGCCATTTTACAACAGGCCCGACGCGAATTTTATCTGGAAGGAAAGGAGCGGATCGAGAGTTCTTTACAGCGTTGTATTGACGCAGAAATGTTACCAATAGATTTGCGTATTCCTCTTGCCGTTATTTTGATGCGCAGTTACATCACTGGGCTCATCGAAAATTGGTTGATTGCACCAGATAGCTTTGATCTTCACGGCCAGGCCGAAGACTACGTGGCTATTTTGATAGAAATGTTTCAAACCTGCCCAACCCTCCGAACTATTCCACAAAAAAAATGAGTTTATTGGGCGATTCCTAAGAGAGTTGACCAAGGTTTTTTCATAAAGACGTGTTAATCTGAGCGCTCATATTTCGTCTTTAACTCGCCATTTTTCGGCCTGTTCACAAACATTGTCAAATTATGCCGCAACTCTTGTGTTCACTGTATTCACGTCTCATATCTGCAAGATTTTGTCTTATCGCATTTATAAGCCTGTCTTGCATACTGGCGCAGCCTGTTTGGGCGAAAAATAATAATAGCGATCTCCCGAGCCGGGATGAAATTCAAAACCAGCTGACTGAACTCAGCCAGCAAAAATCGCAGTCTCCTAATGACAAACTTATACAACAAGATCTCAATGAGACGCTTGAGGTTTTAGACAAAATTGACCGGGTCAAGGATGAAACGGCAAAACTCCATCAGCAGGTTAGCGAAGCGCCGAAAACACTGCGCAAAGCAACCGATGCTTTAAACGAGATTAAAAATCAGCGCGATAACCAGGCCAATGAAGCGGCCGAAATTGAAGCGCTGAACTTACGCCAGCTCGAATCTCGTCTGAATGATTTGATGACGGATTTGCAGAATTCCCAAAGCGATTTAGCGACCTGGAACAGCCAACTGATTTCGCTGCAAACCCAGCCAGAGCGCGTGCAGAATGCGATGATGGCCGCTTCGGCTCAGCTCGAAATTATCCGTAATCGCCTGAATGGCGTAACACCCGGTGCGACGGAGTTACGCTCAAGTCAGCAAACACTATTACTGGCTCAGCAAGCGTTACTGAATGCGCAGTTGGACCAGCAGCGCGACAGTCTAAAAGGCAACACGCTGTTGCAAGACACGCTGCAAAAACAACGTGATTACACCAACGCCCATATCAATCAACTGGAACACACACTGCAACTGTTGCAAAAGGCGGTCAGCAGCAAGCGTCTGACACTGACCCAACAGACAGCTCAGGAAGCCATCGACTCAGAAGATACCGTTCAAATTCAGCAAAACCCGTTGGTGAAACCAGAGTTGGATATAAACCACCAGTTAAGCCAACGACTGATAGACGCCACTCAGCATGCCAATGAGATGGTATCGCCGAGCATCCGCATCAAAAACACGCTGGATCGTGCACTGCAATCTGAACGCAATTTGAAAGAACAAATCGCTGTCCTGAAAGGCAGCTTGTTGTTGTCGCGCATTCTCTATCAGCAACAACAACAGAACCTGCCTGCGGCGGAAGATACAGAAGACCTGACCAATCGTATTGCTGATATTCGTCTCGAGCAGTTTGATGTCAATCAGCAGCGTGACGCGCTTTTCCAGCCTGATGAGCTGGTGGCAAAAATTGAAGAAGGGCACACTGCGGAAGTCACGCCGGATGTTCACGACGCGTTGTTACAGGTTCTGGATACACGTCGCGAATTGCTTGACCAGTTGAATAAACAGCTCGGCATGCAATTAATGCTGGCAATCAACCTGCAGAATAATAAGCAGCAACTGCAAAACGTGACGAAATCCCTCGACCAAATTCTGACTGAGCAGATTTTTTGGGTCTCCAGTAACAAACCTATGGATTGGGACTGGCTGAAATCGTTGCCGTCTTCGTTACGCGATCAGTTTAAAAACGCCCGTATCAATTTCAAGGGGCCGGAAAGTTCGCTAAAAATTCTCGCCATTCTGTTGCTGATGATTCCGACACTACTGCTGGCGGGGGTTATTCGCTGGCGTTTTAAAGCTATTGATCGCTATTTGGAAAAACAAGCAAGTCGGGTTGGACAAATGCGTAACGACAGCCAAATGCTAACACCGAAAGCCATTGCGCTGACACTGGTGAAAGTCCTGCCAGGGGCGTTAGTCATCTATGCTATAGGCTTGGCCTTTGCCGGTTTAGAGATGAATATTAGCGAGTCGTTGCTGGCGTTTTGTAAACAGCTTTCCCTGTTCTGGATTGTCTTTGGCCTGACCTACAGAGTGTTGTCGAGCGACGGTGTTGCCGTACGCCATTTTAATATGCATCCACAATTGTGTAGCCATTACCGCCGACAACTGATGCGTATTGGTTTTGCACTGTTGCCGTTGCTGTTTTGGTCGGTGTTGGGTGAGCGTTCACCGCTTCACCTGGTGGAAGATGCGTTGGGCCAGTTGCTTATTTTCTTCAATCTGTTGCTGATCACCGCATTTGTATTCCCAATGTGTCGTGAAAACTGGCGCAACAAAAATAACCACACCATGCAACTCTTTACCGTCACGGTGATGGGGGTAGTGCCGGTGGTGTTAATTGTGCTGACGGCGATGGGTTATTTCTATACGACTTTGCGCCTTGCGGGGCGTTGGATTGAAACCATCTACCTGGTGCTAATCTGGAACCTGGTTTATCAAACCGTACTGCGTGGGTTGAGTGTGACGGCGCGTCGTATGGCGTATCGTCGCGCGGTGTTGCGCCGTGAAAACCTGGTGAAAGAAGGCGCTGAAGGCAGCGAACCGGTAGAAGAACCGCCATTGGCGCTTGATCAGATCAACCAACAAACCATGCGCCTTGCCATCATTGCGCTGTTTGCGCTGTTTGCCATCTTCTTCTACACCATTTGGTCAGACTTGTTTGGCGTATTCGGTTATCTCGATAGCATCCAGCTATGGAGTTATAACGGGACGGAAGCGGGGGCCGCCGTGGTGAAAAACGTCACCATGGGCAGTTTGATATTTGCAGTGATTGCCTTCGCCTTCGCTTGGGTTCTGATTCGCAACTTACCGGGTTTACTGGAAGTGCTGGTGCTTTCGCGCCTGCAAATGCGCCAGGGTGCTTCTTACGCCATCACCACCATTCTTAACTACGCGATTATTGCCGTCGGTGCGATGACCGTCTTTGGCTCGCTTGGTGTGTCGTGGGATAAATTGCAATGGCTGGCGGCTGCGTTATCGGTCGGTCTGGGCTTCGGTTTGCAGGAGATATTCGGCAACTTTGTTTCCGGCTTGATTATTCTGTTCGAACGTCCGGTTCGTATCGGCGATACGGTGACAATCGGTACCTTCTCTGGCAGTGTCAGCAAGATTCGTATTCGTGCCACCACGATCACTGATTTCGATCGCAAAGAAGTGATCATCCCGAACAAAGCGTTCGTTACGGAACGATTGATCAACTGGTCGCTGTCCGACACCATCACGCGTGTGGTTATCCGTCTGGGGGTCGCTTACGGATCTGATCTTGAAAAAGTGCGTGAAATCTTACTCAAAGCTGCTTATGAACATCCGAAAGTGATGCATGATCCTGAACCGGCAGTGTTCTTCACCACTTTCGGACCCAGCACGCTGGATCATGAATTGCGTTTATACGTGCGTGAGCTGCGCGATCGCAGTTATACCGTTGATGAGCTGAACCGGGCCATCGAACGTCTGTGCCGAGAAAATGACATTACCATCGCCTTCAACCAACTTGAAGTTCATCTGCGTAATGAAAAAGGGGATGAATGGACAGAAGTGAAACGTGATAACAATGGCAAATCGAACGACGGCGACAACGTTCCGGCACAGTAAAAATCAGCGGGAAGCGTTCTCTTCCCGCTTACGCAAAAAATCCTGACGGACAATTTCTAGCGCAGCGAGCACTGTTTCCGTCGGGATTTCATGTTGTTCCAGTAGCATTATCAAATCGACAGCTAGTTTCACTTCTTCTGGTGCGGTATCCAGCGACATAGCGTTAATCTCGTTAATCTGTATTTTGATGAATATACCCAAAATAATTCGAGTCGTTAGCTTAGCCCACGTTCCCGCCGTTCAATCGCACGTTCGATACGCGCAATGGCCTGGCGGCAGCGTTGCAGGCGGCCTTCAAGAGCGGCCAGTTCTTTCTGCAACTTTTGTTGCCCGGTGAGCGTGGTTTGGATTGAAAGCTGGCTTTCACGATCACCAATCATACTTTGCAGACGGCGTTCATAATCCTGGTGAGTAGAAAGCTTCTCATACAGGTTTTCAACAACCGGTGGTTGAGGATCGTTTTTGCGCATCTGCAAGGTCGCCAGTTCACGCTGCAAAGCGGCAATTTGCGCCACCAGTTTTTCGGCAAGGTACGCAACTTGATCCGTTTTGCCGACTTTCACGCTAAGCTGTAATTGCGCAAGATTAGCCTGAACTTCGGTAAGATAATCTTTTAGTTGCGTGCTGTGAGTGGAAAACAGTTTACGATCAAAGCGTGCTTGCGAGGCACGTTGTAACGAGATTGGCGCTATGGCCTGCGCGAGTTCCGCGACGCGAACATCCAAAGCTTGTAACAGCGCAGCGGTTTTCACAAAATGACTCTCCAGTGTTGCATGTCGTTAAGTGCCAGACTATTTACGGAATAAGGAATGAAACGCACTATTTTAATCATCATTGGTTGGCTGGCGGTAGTCCTTGCGACGCTGGGTGTGGTGTTGCCTTTACTTCCCACCACTCCATTTTTACTCCTGGCGGCCTGGTGTTTCGCGCGTTCCTCACCACGCTTCCACTACTGGTTACTCTACCGTTCATGGTTTGGCAGTTATATCCGCCATTGGCAGCAATATCGAGCCTTGCCACCAGGCACTAAACCCAGGGCGTTGATTTTTATTGTTTTAACCTTTTCAGTATCCCTTTATCTGGTCAACATTCTTTGGGTCAGACTACTATTATTGATAATGATGTGCGCGCTTCTGTTCTTTATGTGGCGGATGCCGGTAATTGACGAAACGCAACAAAAGCCATAAACCGCAGCTGCTGTGGTTGCAATTGTTGTTTGCAGACAGTAAATTCGACCGCTTTCGAGCACGATATGACTGATTAATGAATCACCGGTAGTGTGTTTATTAACCAAGTGCGTGCTTTGTTAGAACCATGTTTTTAGCAGGCATTAATTATGACCGCGACTGCGCAACAGCTTGAATATCTGAAAAACAGCATCAAAAGCATTCCAGACTACCCAAAGCCTGGGATCTTATTCCGTGACGTTACCAGCTTGCTTGAAGATCCGAAAGCCTACGCCACCAGCATCGAATTATTAGTCTCACGCTTTAAAGACGCTGGCATCACCAAAGTCGTGGGTACTGAAGCGCGTGGTTTTTTGTTTGGCGCACCGGTTGCGCTGGAATTAGGTGTCGGATTTGTGCCTGTACGTAAGCCTGGTAAACTGCCACGCGAAACTATCTCTGAGAACTACGAGCTGGAATACGGTACCGATCAACTGGAAATCCACGTTGATGCAATCCAGCCTGGCGATAAAGTTCTGGTCGTGGATGATTTACTGGCGACAGGTGGCACCATTGAAGCGACCGTTAAACTCATCCGCCGTCTGGGTGGGGAAGTAACGGACGCCGCGTTTATCATCAATCTGTTTGATATTGGTGGTGAGCAGCGTCTGGAAAAAATGGGCGTGAAAAGCTACAGCCTCGTCCTTTTCCCTGGTCACTAAGTTCCGTCTCACTAATATGCCCAAATAATTCGGGTTGCATCGCAGCGGCAAGAGAACGCAGCCAACAAAGATGCGGCTTGAAGTATGACGGGCATTCAATCAGAAGCCTCGCCCGATGGGTGAGGCATATGTTAGCATTACCCCTCAATTCACACCCGTGATGTAGAGCCTATCTCGAATGAGCTACCAGGTCTTAGCCCGCAAATGGCGCCCACAAACTTTTGCTGATGTCGTCGGCCAGCAACACGTGTTGACTGCGCTGGCTAATGGCTTATCCATGGGCCGAATCCACCACGCTTATCTCTTTTCAGGGACGCGCGGCGTGGGTAAAACGTCCATCGCTCGCTTGTTGGCGAAAGGGTTAAACTGTGAAACTGGCATTACTGCCACACCTTGTGGTGTGTGCGATAACTGCCGTGAAATCGAACAGGGGCGCTTTGTTGATCTGATAGAGATTGACGCAGCCTCACGCACTAAAGTCGAAGACACCCGTGACTTGCTGGACAACGTTCAGTACGCCCCGGCGCGTGGCCGTTTCAAAGTCTACTTAATCGATGAAGTCCACATGCTCTCGCGCCACAGCTTCAACGCACTGTTGAAGACGCTGGAAGAGCCACCTTCGCATGTCAAATTCTTGCTGGCGACAACTGACCCGCAAAAGTTGCCGGTGACCATTCTTTCTCGCTGCCTGCAATTCCACCTGAAAGCGCTGGATGTCGAACAAATCCGCCATCAGTTGGAATACATTCTTGGCGAAGAGAAAATCCCGTCTGAAACTCGCGCTCTGCAACTGTTGTCCCGTGCCGCAGATGGCAGCCTGCGTGATGCATTAAGCCTTACCGACCAGGCGATTGCCAGTGG
>DATERH010000252.1:0-5881 GCA_035271785.1 Buttiauxella sp. | reverse complement strand
GGCGACTTTGCTGAGCAAGTTAACCAAATTCGTTCTGCATCTCCTCGCCTCTATAATAGCAAGAGTGATGTTTACGGTGCCGTTCAGCAATGGCTGCAAGCCGGTGGCGACACCAGCAAGCTGAGCCAGTACGGTATTGATGCCTGGCAGATGGAAGGTGCGGACAACTACGGTAACGTGCAATTCACTGGCTACTACACGCCGGTTGTGCACGCGCGTTACACCCGTCAGGGGGAGTTCCAGTATCCTATTTACCGCATGCCACCAAAACGCGGACGTTTACCTTCCCGTGCTGATATCTACAATGGCGCGCTGAGCGACAGCTACATCATTGCTTACAGCAACTCCTTAATGGATAACTTCATTATGGATGTGCAGGGCAGCGGCTATATCGATTTTGGTGATGGCCAGCCATTAACCTTCTTTGGTTACTCAGGTAAGAACGGCCATGCTTATCGCAGTATCGGCAAAGTGCTTATCGACCGTGGAGAAGTAAAGAAAGAAGATATGTCGATGCAGGCTATTCGTCATTGGGGTGAAACCCACAGCCAGGCCGAAGTACAGGAACTGCTTGAGCAGAACCCATCCTTTGTCTTCTTTAAACCTGCGAGCTTCGCGCCAGTGAAAGGGGCGAGTGCCGTACCGTTAATTGGCCGCGCGTCCGTGGCCTCAGACCGCTCCATTATTCCTGCGGGCACCACGATTCTGGCTGAAGTCCCGTTACTGGATAACAATGGGAAATTCAGTGGGCAATATGAATTACGCATAATGGTGGCGTTGGATGTTGGCGGTGCGATTAAAGGTCAGCACTTCGACATTTATCAGGGAATTGGGGCTGATGCCGGTCACCGTGCGGGTTGGTATAATCACTATGGCCGTGTTTGGGTGCTGAAAAACGCCCCTGGCACCACCAATAGCGTGTTTACCGGATAATACCCTTCATACTTCAAGCTGCAGGTACGTTGGCTGCAGCCGTGCGCCCCAGTTACATAGTAATCTATGCTCCTGGGGGCTTACGGCCTGGTCGCCTTCCTGCAACTTGCATTATTTGGGGTGTAGTCAGAATTTCATTTATAACCGCAAGAACACCCGCAAAGATTTTTCCGAGGAAAACGTAATGTCTGTAGTTTTGTCCGATGCCTGGCTGCAACGCTTTGGCGGCACTGCTCGTTTGTATGGTCGTGATGCTCTGCAACTCTTTGCTGACGCGCATGTTTGTGTGATTGGCATTGGTGGCGTGGGTTCATGGGCTGCAGAAGCGCTGGCTCGTACGGGTATTGGCGCGATTATGCTTATCGATATGGATGATGTTTGCGTGACTAACACCAACCGTCAGATTCACGCGTTGCGCGATAACGTCGGGCAGGCTAAAACCGAAGTGATGGCGGCCCGTATTCGTGAAATTAACCCGGAATGTCGCGTCACGGTGGTTGATGATTTTATTACTGCGGAAAATACAGCGCTGCTGCTTAACCAGGGTTTTAGCTACGTCATTGATGCCATTGATAGCGTGCGCCCTAAAGCGGCATTGATCGCATATTGTCGACGCAACAAGATCCCGCTGGTCACAACCGGTGGTGCGGGTGGGCAAATCGATCCAACGCAGATTCAAGTGGTGGATCTGGCGAAAACAATCCAGGATCCGCTGGCAGCAAAACTGCGCGAAAGACTAAAAAGTGATTTTGGCGTGGTGAAGAACAGTAAAGGAAAGCTCGGCGTGGACTGCGTGTTTTCCACCGAAGCGTTGGTTTACCCGCAGGCAGATGGCTCAGTGTGTGCGATGAAAAGCACTGCCGATGGCCCGAAGCGTATGGATTGTGCATCAGGTTTTGGTGCAGCAACCATGGTCACCGCCAGCTTTGGTTTTGTGGCGGTGTCCCATGTATTAAAGAAAATGATGGCGAAAGCGGCGCGTACTCAGGCCTGAACCGCCGCGCGAACGGCTTGCGCTAATGCCGCAAGCCCGCTACTACGCGAGGCGCTTAATTGATTACGCAACCCTAAATCATCGAACAGGGCGAGCGAGTCTTCATTCAGCAACTGTTCAGCTGTTTTCCCTTCGATTGCAGTGAGTAGCACCGCTAGCAAACCGCGAACAATGCGTCCTTCACTATCACCATAGAAATGCAGTGTGCCATTTGCGTTCAGGCTGTGACCCAACCAGACGCGGTTTTCGCAACCTGCAATTTCTATCTCATCGCGTTTGAGATCAGCAGGAAGTGCCGGAAGTTGCTTGCCTAACAGGATCAATTGGCGATATTTATCTTCCCACTGTTGCAACGGGACAAAAGTGTTTCGCAAGCTGTCGGCGGTGATAGAAGTCCCAAATGGGTGACCGGCTAAAAATCCACTTGTCATTTAATCCACCAGAATTTCCAGAGCGTTATCGATAGCTTTGACCAGCGCATCGACATCGCTCTGTGTATTGTACGGGGCAAAAGAGGCACGCAATGTACCCGCGACGCCAAGTGCGGCAAGCAAAGGCTGGGCGCAATGCTGACCGGCGCGCAGCGAAATGCCTGATTCAGCCAACAGTGTGACCATATCGTTGTGGTGAACACCTTCGAAATCAAACGCTAACAGGCTCGAGTCCTGGCTGCGGAAACTACGAAAACCAGGACGTTTTGCCAGCTCCGCTTCTGCAAGCGTCGCGAGCCCCCGGCTATAGGTTTCAGCTTCCGTCAAATCAACCGTTTCCAGCCATTCAAGTGCCGCGCTCAGGCCAATAACACCCGCAACGTTTGGCGTACCGGCTTCAAAACGATACGGCACAGGCTGAGTTTTAAATCCTTCGAATGAGACATGTGTAATCATTTTGCCGCCGCCTAACCAAGGTGACATCTCTTCCAGCAGCGCGCTTTTTCCGTACAACGCCCCGATTCCGGTGGGGCCATACAGTTTATGGGCTGAGAAGGCGTAAAAATCGATATCCAGTGCTTGTACGTCCGGCGGGCAATGCACCACACCTTGTGCGCCGTCGACCATGACGACCGCACCTGCCTCGTGGGCAAGCGTAATCGCTTTGGCAAGATCCGGGCAGCCTCCTGTGACATTAGACATTTGGCCCAACGCCAGGATTTTGGTCCGGGCGTTAAGCAACTCGGGCAGCTTACTGAGGTCGGCGAGGTAATTTTTGCCCAGCGGCAATTTGATAATTTTTGCACCAGTCTGCTCGGCAACCATTAACCACGGCACAAAGTTCGCGTGGTGTTCTGCTTCGCTAACAATAATTTCATCACCTGGTTGCAGGCGCGGACGTGCGTAACATTGAGCGACCAAATTAATGGCTTCGGTGGTGCCTCGAGTCCAGACAATATCTTTTCCGGAAGGGGCATTGAGTAATGCCGCCACACTGTCACGAGCCGCTTCATAACGTTCGGTAAGACGCTGTGCCTCGGCAAATTGGCTGCGATGAACATTACCGGCGCTCAGGCTATAAAACTGCTGAGTCGCTTCAATGACAGCGCGAGGTTTAAGTGTGGTTGCGGCACTGTCGAGATAGACACCAGCATCAGCCAACGCCGGAAACTGACCGCGAAAACTGGTGGGATTAAATGTTTTCATGATTTTCCTCGTATCACTATGAGGTGATCGTGGCGTATTTGTCTTAATCACACAAGGGATCAATATCCGTCATATTTCAAGCTCCACCTTTGTTAGCTGCGTTCATTCACCCAAATCACCTTTTTATGTAAGCTCATCGGGATTCATTCCCTTGCTGCCTTGATATCACTCGAATTATTTAGAATAGGTCACTCTCGGAATAGTCTGCTTAACCATGCAAACTTGCGAAAGAGGGTTATGCTGAATATTGTTAGGTGAATATTTCACCTTGGTTGTTTTTAATCGCAATTCAGCATTAATCGCTACTAAGGAGAAGAATATGAATAAGGCAGCCGCAGCAGTAACAGCAGGTCTGATGGTTTTTGCTCTGTCAGCATGTTCAAGCCCAAACTACGTGATGCACACCAATGACGGTCGTTCCATCGTCGCTGATGGCAAACCTCATACTGATGATGAAACAGGGATGATTCAGTACAAAGATGCTAATGGGAATAAACAGCAGATTAACCGTACTGACGTAAAAGAGATGGTTGAGTTGGATTATTAGATTTCAGACAAAAAAAAGCACCGCAATTCGCGGTGCTACATTAATCACTATGGACAGACAGGGTAAATGTACAGGAAGTGAAAAAGGGGTAGCTAAGCTACCGGGGTCTGGAATGCCAGACCAATTGCAAACACAACAACACAACATCACAACCGTAAGCCAAAAGCCCTCCAAAACACGCATTTCAGATAACTTTTCGTTCCGGCTCAGGAAGTGACGCCACTATAGGTATTTGCTGGTGCATCCTCAACGGACAATTTATAATGGCTCAGATAAAAAAAACTAATAGGTTAACTAAGTTCACCTGTTTGTTAATAGACTTTAACATTTAAGCCAATCAACTATGTCCAAGCGTTTGCCTCCTTTAAATGCCTTACGTGTATTTGACGCCGCTGCTCGTCATCTTAGTTTTACTAAAGCGGCCGAAGAATTGTTCGTGACTCAGGCCGCTGTCAGCCACCAGATAAAGTCCCTGGAGGATTTTCTGGGCCTAAAGTTGTTCCGCCGCCGCAACCGCTCGTTATTGCTGACGGAAGAAGGGCAGAGTTACTATCTGGACATCAAAGAGATATTTACGCAGTTAACCGAGGCAACACGTAAGCTACAGGCCCGTAGCGCTAAGGGTGCGTTAACGGTCAGTCTGTTGCCAAGTTTTGCCATTCATTGGTTAGTGCCACGCCTCACAAGCTTTAATACAGCTTATCCGGGAATTGACGTTCGTATACAGGCTGTTGACCGCCAGGAAGATAAACTTTCGGATGATGTCGACGTCGCGATTTTTTATGGACGTGGCAACTGGCCGGGTCTGCGGGTGGAAAAGTTGTATGCGGAATATCTGTTGCCAGTCTGTTCGCCGTTGCTACTAACGGGCGATAAACCTATCAAAACCCCAGAAGATTTAGCTCATCATACTTTGCTACATGATGCTTCCCGTCGTGACTGGCAGACATACACTCGCCAATTGGGTGTAAGCCATATCAATGTGCAGCAGGGGCCGATTTTCAGCCACAGTGCAATGGTGCTCCAGGCCGCCATTCACGGGCAAGGTATTGCTTTGGCAAACAATGTTATGGCGCAATCAGAGATTGAAGCAGGTCGTTTAGTTTGCCCGTTCAATGATGTACTGGTAAGTAAAAATGCCTTTTATCTTGTTTGTCATGACAGCCAGGCAGAACTGGGTAAAATAGCGGCCTTCAGGCAGTGGATTTTGGCGAAAACTGCGAGCGAACAAGAAAAATTCCGTTTTTGCTACGATCAGTAAGCAAACCAGCGCGTAGGCATGCCACTACGCCTAACTTTAGGGTTACACCATGACCAGCCGATTCATGCTGATTTTTACCGCGATTAGCGGTTTTATCTTTGTTGCCCTTGGTGCCTTTGGGGCACACGTATTAAGTAAAACACTGGGTGCTGTAGAAATGGGGTGGATTCAAACTGGCCTCGAATATCAAGCATTTCATACGTTAGCGATTTTTGGTCTGGCCGTTGCCATGCAGCGCCGGGTCAGTATTTGGTTTTACTGGAGCAGCGTATTTATGGCGCTCGGTACTGTTCTATTCAGCGGCAGTCTTTATTGCCTGGCGCTGTCTCACTTACGCTTGTGGGCGTTTGTTACTCCAGTCGGTGGAATGAGTTTTCTCGCCGGTTGGATCTTGATGTTGATTGGTGCAATGCGCCTGAAACGTAGGGGCGTAAGCCATGAATAAAGTTATTTTGTACTGCCGACAAGGTTTTGAGAAAGAGTGCGCGGCAGAGATCACCGATAAAGCC
>DATERH010000251.1:0-4956 GCA_035271785.1 Buttiauxella sp. | reverse complement strand
CACACCAAAACCACCTGGCGCATGGAAGCGCGTGATTTTGCCTGGGCTTGGCAGGAAGGTGTTCGGGTCTTCGGCGTTGATACGGCATTCTACCGCGTGGCCTTTAACATGAACGTCTTCTTGCTTGATGGACAGTGGCTGGCCCGCAGCAATACGCAACTGTTCTTTAATCAGGTCAACGCCCGTGATCATTTCTGTCACTGGGTGCTCAACCTGAATACGGGTGTTCATTTCAATGAAGTAGAACTCGCCGTTTTCGAAAAGGAACTCGAAAGTACCCGCGCCGCGATAGTTGATATCAACACAGGCTTTGGCACAGCGTTCGCCGATGAATTTACGCAGTTCCGGTGTGATACCCGGCGCTGGCGCTTCTTCAACAACTTTCTGGTGACGACGTTGCATTGAGCAGTCACGTTCTGCCAGATAAACCGCTTTGCCCTGACCGTCGGCCAGTATCTGGATCTCGATATGGCGTGGGTTTTCCAGGTACTTTTCCATATAGACCATGTCGTTGTTGAAAGCTGCTTTTGCTTCCGCACGGGTCATATTAATGGATTGTTCCAGCTCGGCATCACTACGTACGACACGCATACCACGACCGCCGCCGCCGCCAGACGCTTTGATAATTACCGGGTAGCCGATGCGTTTAGCATGGTCACGGTTTTTATCCATATCGTCATTCAGCGGGCCGTCAGAACCTGGTACGCAAGGTACACCCGCTTTCTTCATCGCGTTGATAGCAGAAACTTTATCGCCCATCAGACGGATAGTTTCAGCACGCGGGCCAATGAAGATGAAGCCTGAACGCTCAACTTGCTCAGCAAAATTGGCATTTTCAGACAAGAAGCCATAACCCGGGTGAATCGCAACCGCACCAGTAATTTCTGCTGCAGAGATGATCGCCGGGATATTCAAATAGCTTTTTACAGACGGAGCCGGACCGATACAAACGGTCTCATCCGCCAGCAATACGTGTTTTAAATCGCGATCCGCAGTGGAGTGCACAGCGACAGTCTTGATGCCCAGTTCTTTACAGGCACGAAGAATACGCAGAGCAATCTCGCCACGGTTAGCGATGACAATTTTATCCAACATAATCGCCTCGTTACTCGATGACGACCAGCGGCTCGTCAAATTCAACCGGTTGGCCATTTTCAACCAGGATGGCTTTCACCACACCAGCTTTATCAGCTTCGATCTGGTTCATCATTTTCATCGCTTCAACGATGCACAGAGTGTCGCCAACGTTAACTTTCTGGCCAACTTCAACAAATGCTTTAGCATCCGGGCTTGGGGTGCGGTAGAAAGTACCGACCATTGGGGAACGCACGATGTGACCACTGATTTCAGCAGCCGCTGGTGCTTCTGCCAGAGCGGCAGGTGCAACAACGTTAGACAGGCCCGGCTGCGGTTGTGGCTGGTACATTGGAGCGGCATAAGCCTGTTGCATCATTGGGTAACCGGTGTTTGCCGGCGTACGACTGATGCGTACAGATTCTTCGCCCTCAGAAATTTCCAGTTCAGAAATGCCTGATTCTTCAACCAGCTCGATCAGTTTTTTAATCTTACGAATATCCATGAGTGGGTTCCGTACTCTTGTTTAGATGGATTTTGACAAGCGTTTTACCGCCGTCTGTAGTGCATATAAATAGCCGTCAGCGCCTAATCCGCAGATGACACCAACCGCTTTATCAGAAAGATATGAATGATGGCGGAACGGTTCGCGCGCATGCACATTGCTCAGATGTATCTCGATAAACGGGATATCTACCGCCAATAAGGCATCACGCAGTGCCACGCTCGTATGAGTAAACGCAGCCGGATTAATCAGAATAAAATCGACAGTGTCTTTAGCCTGATGAATCCGGTCGATCAATTCATATTCTGCATTTGATTGCAGGTGGCTGAACGAGACATTTAGCGTTTTTGCTTCTTCTTCGAGCGAGTTAACAATTTGGGCTAAAGTCAGCGTGCCGTACTTCTCGGGCTCGCGTGTACCCAGCATGTTAAGATTCGGTCCGTTCAAAAGCAAAATGTGAAAATTAGCCGACATCGTGCTGCCATCTCCTGCAATTTGTAGGTATTTTACAAAATATACCTAAGTTGCTCGGTTGTCACCTTCAGAGCCAGAAAATGGCCTGTCAGAAAAACCAAAGTCGCACATTATAACGATTTCGTAGCAATTGGCAGCTAAATACTGGTCTTATCAGGGAAGATGATCAACAGGTACCCCTTAGCAGGGTACGGTTGATCCCTTTTTTGTGGGGAAGAACGCATATCTTTCGTTAACGCCGCCACTGACGGAATTTCTTGTAGCGTAAGGCTAAAAGCATGATTGCGCCCAGGGCATACAGTAGCGGTTGCGGTGAGATAACCTTTACTGACCATAGATAATGAATCGGGGCGAGAATGGCGACCAGATAGACGAAGTTATGCAGTTTTTGCCACAGTGGCCCCAGTTTTCGTTGTAATGATTGTGTCGATGTTGCCGCCAATGATAACAGCACCAACCAACTAATAATGCCTAAAGTTAGGTACGGACGCGTGACCAACTCCCGGCCAAGTAACGCCAGATTGTTGATGCCCAATTCCAACATGGCGTAACTGGCCAAATGGAGTGTGGCCCACGCAAAGCACCATAATCCCAACAAGCGACGGGTTCGAATCAGCAATGGCTGCTTCCCATATCGTGCCAAAGGCGTGACTAACAGCGTCGCTAACAAGAGTTTAAGCGCCATTCTGCCGGTAAAATGCTGGATATCCTTTGCCGGGTCAGCACTTAAAAGCCCCTCGCTTGCGGCATAAAATAACCAGACAAAGGGCAAGAAGGCGGCAAGATGCAGCGCCACTTTCAGCAGTGTGACCTGCTTTGCTGTTAACCTCACTTTAGAAATTCTCCTTCAGATTCAAACCGCGATACAGCGAGCTAACCTGGTCGGCATAACCATTAAATAGTAAAGTCGGCTGGCGTGTGACATCCAGTACGCCGCCTGAACCAATGAATCGCTCACTGGCCTGCGACCAGCGCGGATGATCAACACCTGGGTTTACGTTGGCATAAAACCCGTATTCATTTGGCGCGGCCATATTCCAGGTTGTGGGGGGCAACTCGCTGACCAGTTTGATACTGACAATCGACTTTATCCCCTTAAAGCCGTATTTCCATGGCACGGTGAGTCGAATAGGCGCGCCGTTTTGCGGCGGCAACGCTTTCCCGTATACGCCAACGGTAAGTAGTGTCAGAGGATGCATTGCTTCATCAAGACGCAAGCCTTCTACATAGGGATATTTCAACCCGCCGCCGATAAAACGGTCTTTCTGCCCGGGCATTTGTTCCGGAGCAAAAAGCGTTTCGAACGCGACATACTTCGCCTTGCTGGTGGGTTCCACCATCGCCAGCAGCTTGCTGAGCGGGAAACCAAGCCACGGCACCACCATCGACCAGGCTTCTACACAACGCATCCGATAAATACGTTGTTCCAGCGGGAATTTCTTATAGAGGTCGTCGAGATCAAGTGTTTGTGGTTTTGCCACTTCACCACTAATGGTGACTTTCCACGGATCGGTTTTTAGGCTTCCAGCATTGGCTGCAGGGTCAGCTTTATCCAGACCAAATTCGTAGAAGTTATTGTAACCCGTCACTTTATCTTCTGGTGTCATGGTGAGTTTTGCCTGCCATTGTTCAGGCTGGCTGAATTGCAGTGGTTTTCCTGATGGCGCGGGCGGCCTGTCGTTTCCTTTAAACCAGGAGAGAATATCCGCATGCGCAGTTTGAGGAAGCGAGAGAGCCGCCGCACTGATGCCCAGTGCTTTTATTATCTGGCGGCGTTTAAGCATGAACACCGACTCGGGTGTGACATCTGCTTCAGTAAAGCGGGTGACCTTCTTCATCTTGTTCTCCTGCGTGGCTTTATAAGCTAAGCATGACGGAGAACGCTTAACCCTGCGAATTTGTCACAAAAAATTGAAACTTAAGCAAGAAGACACGTTTAGTTGTGATTGCGTTAATGGGATAACAGTCGATGAAGGCTATACTTGAATCTCGGTGTGTATACGCATCCTTTACAACAATGGATGAGAATCTGTTCACCGTGTTTGCCTGAATAGCTCTTTTGCTATGTAATGCCGCATCAAGTCAGACTGGTCTGTCTTCACCAAACGGAGTTAACTCAAGGATGCGATTAACGACGAAACTTTCTGCTTTTATGACGCTGTTGACCGGCCTCGCCATTTTTGTGACGCTGGTGGGTTGTTCATTAAGCTTCTTTAATGCGATGCATTATAAAGTTCATCAGCGTGTCGTAGCGGTTGCCACCATCATTGATAACGATTTGGTTTCAAGTTCCCCAGAAGCTTTGATCCAACGCCTCAACGAAGTCATGGTGCCCATTGATATCACCGAGGTGGTATTCAAAGTGGGTGGTAACACGGTTTACCAGCATCAATTGAGTCAAACCTATCGTTTACTGGGAAATAACTACAGTTTTCGCACCGTGACCGTTGAATTAATGAAACATCCTGGAATGTTTCTTACTCTTACCTATCGCGATCCGGTCGCGAATTACTACAACTCGCTTTTCACGACAGTCCCACTTTCTATCACTACTGGTTTCATGCTTATCGTGCTGTTTTTTGCTATCCGCTGGATGAAAAAGCAGCTAGTCGGACAAGAGTTACTGGAAAGCAGGGCTCGGCGTATCCTGAATGGTGAAAGAGGTGTTGAAGTGCGTGGTTCGGTGCTGGAATGGCCTCCTCAAGCCAGTAGCGCGCTGGACCTATTGCTCTCAGATCTACAAAACGCGAGCGATCAACGCAGCAGAATGGATACCTTGATTCGTGCTTTTGCGGCGCAAGATGCGAAAACAGGTCTGAATAATCGTCTGTTTTTTGATAACCAACTGGCGACCTTACTTGATGAACAAGAGCAAGTGGGTGTCCATGGCGTGGTGATGATTA
>DATERH010000250.1:0-10384 GCA_035271785.1 Buttiauxella sp. | reverse complement strand
ATGACGCATTGATGGGACTTGTCAGTCATGTTGTAACGAGCCTTGTTGACTTAAATGTTGAGGAAGGGCGACGCTACATGCGTCAAACGCGGCAATTATAGGGAGATCCGCCCGCTGATACCAGAGTAATGCGCTCTGGTGGGTGATTTTAGCTGCCAGACAGATAAGCTGAAGGAGAAGAGCAATTTCCCTGCTTGAAACAAACCTATAATCATGAGGAGAAAATAAGTCTGTTAAATATCACTTTTACGACATCTTAATGTTAAATTATGACCGGATTGCATAGGAAATGTAAATTGTTTGTACTAGCATAAACCGAAACTTATCTTTTTATTAGCATCCGGGCCTGGCACCTGGCGGCGCGCCTTAACGGATTTGTGGTAATGACCAAACAAAGCACAAAAGAGTTTTTCGAGATGCCTTCCTTCGTACTGCCAGTGGGGTTGGGGATTTTAAGCTTTATATTTACCTGGTACTCTATTGAATTATCACTGGCAAATACTGTTCTTGCACCGCTTTGGTTCCCGACGTCTCTCATGATGGTGGCGTTATTCCGCAATCCATTGCGTAAGTGGCCGATGGTGATTGCGGTTTGTGCATTAGGTCGTATGTCCGCTTCCGCTATTTTATTGTCGATAGATGATATTGGTCTCATCTATACGGTAGTCAATATTATTGAGGCGTTGCTCGGTGCATCATTAATGCGCCGCATGTTGCCACAGCAAAATCCACTGAAAAACCTGAGCAATTGGGTCAAGTTAGTCCTTTGTAGCGCCTTCATTCCGCCGATTATTGGCGGTCTACTCGTTACCTGGGTGACGGGCCCTGATGAGGGAAGCTTCGTCAAAACTTTTTTCGTCTGGATGCTCTCCGAAACAATCGGGGCGCTGGCGTTAGTGCCGATCGCATTAATGTTTAAACCTAACCATTTATTACGTCATAAAAACCCGAAATTATTGCTGGAAACTGTATTCACCTTTGTCATTACTTTGGCGCTGAGTTACTTAACGCTGCGTTATATGCCGTGGCCATTTACCTTCATTATTGTGTTTCTGATGTGGAGCGCTATTCGCCTGCCACGTCTGGAAGCTTTTGTTATTTTCCTCGGTACAGTGATGGTTGTCTCATTAATGATGGCAACTAACAGCCAGGTAGTCATGGAGCCTCACGCAGCGGTCATGAATAATGCACCGTGGCTGCCCTTCCTGATGATTTTATTGCCTGCCAACGTGATGACCATGGTGATGTATTCGTTCCGCGAAGAACGGAAACACATTACTGAAAGCGAAGCACGTTTTCGTAACGCGATGGAGTACTCTGCCATCGGTATGGCTCTGGTTTCGACTGAGGGACAGTGGCTACAAGTCAATAAATCGCTGAGCAATTTCCTTGGCTATACGGGCGAACAACTCTGTTCGCTGACGTTCCAACAAATCACCCATCCAGAAGATTTACACGCCGATTTACAGCAACTCAATAAGTTGTTGGGCGGCAGTATCAACAGCTATTCGATGGAGAAACGCTACTACACCAGCAAAGGCGATGTGGTTTGGGCATTACTGGCGGTTTCTGTTGTGCGTGATACTGATGGTTCGCCACTCTATATGATTGCGCAAATCGAGGACATTAATGACCTCAAACAGACCGAATGGATGAATAAACGCCTGATGGAGCGCATCACTCTCGCCAATGAAGCTGGTGGTATCGGGATTTGGGAGTGGGATCTGACCACCGAGGTTATCAGTTGGGATAAACGGATGTTCGAACTCTACGAAGTCCCGACACATTTGAAACCAACCTACGCTTTGTGGCAGTCATGCATTGTTGCAGATGACGCCCCTGCCGTTCAAAAAACGGTGAATGACGCCTTACGAACCCGCAGCCCCTTCAAGTTGGAGTTCCGTATTCATGTCAAAGAAGGCATCCGCCATATTCGATCGCTTGCCAATCGCGTGCTGAATAAAAATGGGGATGTTGAGCGTATGCTTGGCGTTAGCATGGACATGACGGAAGTCAAACAGCTGAACGAAGCGCTGTATCAGGAAAAAGAACGTCTTCACATCACGCTGGATTCGATTGGTGAAGCCGTAGTTTGTACCGACGTCGATATGAATATCACTTTTATGAACCCTATTGCCGAGAAGCTCAGCGGCTGGCCGCAACAGCAGAGTATTGGCCAACATATTCTGACCATTCTGCATATCACCGTCGGTAACACGGGGCCGGTGATAGAGAACATTCACAGTGGTGATAATTCCCGTACCACTATCGAACACGATGTCGTTCTCCATTGCCGCAATGGCGGTAGCTACGACATTCATTACAGCATTACCCCGTTGACTACCCTTGATGGGCAAAGCATCGGCTCGGTATTGGTTATTCAGGACGTGACTGAATCTCGCAAAATGCTCAAACAATTGAGCTACAGCGCCTCGCACGATGGGTTGACCCACCTGGCAAACCGCGTCAGTTTCGAAAATCATCTCAAACAATTGCTGCATAGTGCCGGAGAATATCGTCAGCGGCACGCTCTGGTGTTCATCGATCTTGACCGTTTTAAAGCGGTGAACGACACCGCAGGCCACGCCGCAGGGGATGCCTTACTGCGTGAACTGTCGTCTTTGATGCTCAGCATGTTACGCACAGGCGATTTCCTTGCTCGTTTAGGTGGCGATGAATTTGGTCTGCTGCTCCCGGATTGTTCAGCGGAAAATGCACGCCATATTTCTACTCGTATCATCCAAAGCATTAATGACTACCACTTTACGTGGAACGGGCGTTCACATGGTATTGGCGCGAGTGCCGGTATCACGCAAATTGATGCAGAAAACCGCATTGCCTCTGAAGTGCTGTCTCAGGCTGACATTGCCTGCTACGCCTCGAAGAACAGCGGGCGTGGTCAGGTTACTGTGTTTGAATCGTCTCGGCATGCCATCCGCAAAGAAAACCAAAATCTGCCACTGGACGAGCAAAAACGCATCATCAACGATAACCCTATCTTGATGGTCGCAAGAGCTGTTGCCTCACCGCGTATTCCCGAATCGGCTAGCTTCTATCTGTTGTCATTAAGGTTTTGGGGAAGTGATGGCGTGGAGCTAGATGAGTCGATACTGCGCGCCAACGTGACAAACAAAGAGCTGGAATGCGCGCTCGACCTGCGGATTTTTAATGAGTTCTTCGATAAATTTGCCCAGAAAGTGACCAACAAAGGCTTTGGCATTGCAGTGCCCCTCTCCTCTTACGGCATTGCAAATGGTCAAGTGGTTGACGCAATACTGGCGCGATTAGCCAGCAGCCCGCTACCTGCAAGGCTGTTACACGTGATTGTCCCAGGCGAGGCCCTGCAACTTGAAGATGAAAAAATTAAGCAGCATCTGCAACGCTTGCGCGACAGCGGCTGCCCTTTAATCCTCAGCCACGTCGGGCGAGATCTCGACATTTTTAAACAAATTTCACGCCTGTTATTCAGCTATATCATTGTCGATGATGAATTGATTCAGAATGTACATAGCAACCTGATGGACGAAATGATGGTCACTATTATCCATAGTCACGCGCAGCGTCAGTTCCTACAAACCATTGCAGGGCCCGCCAATATACCGATAGTGATGGACACGCTTTCTGGTATCGGCCTCGACCTGATTTATGGTGAAGCTGTTACTCAACCGGTTCCGCTGGAGATGTTATTGGACACCAGTTATTTCGCCATTAACTAAGGTGCAGCCAGACAAAAAAAACCGATATGGGTATTCCCATATCGGTTTTTCATAGCTTATGATTTCGTTATATTTTGACTTGATTGCATCCACATTACATCGCAGATTTCATCAGTCGGCTGGAATCCTGTAGGAGCTTCCAATAATAACTCCCTGATACGTTTTTGATCAAAACGACTGCAGGCCATATTTAATTCATCAATGTAATCATTGAGTTCAATCCATGGCAGCATAATTTCATTTGCAGTTAAAATTCTCGGATGCTGCGTAGTAGAAACTTTTTCACCAATCAATAACTCTTCAAAAAGCTTTTCTCCTGGACGCAAACCTGTTGTTTTAATCTCAATGTCACCTTCAGTATTATTCTCATCCCGTACGGTTAACCCACTTAGTGTCACCATTCGATGCGCCAGATCGATAATTTTAACAGGTTCGCCCATATCCAATACGAAGACATCACCACCATTCCCCATAGCACCAGCCTGTATAACTAACTGAGCAGCTTCAGGAATAGTCATAAAGTAACGAATGATATCTGGATGCGTTAATGTGATTGGCCCGCCAGTGTCAATTTGCTTTTCAAATAAAGGTACAACCGAACCAGAGGAACCTAAAACGTTACCAAAGCGTACCATACTGAAGCAAGTCGATGGGTTCTGTGCAGATAAAGCTTGTAGCACGAGTTCCGCCATCCGTTTAGTTGCCCCCATCGTATTGGTAGGGCGTACGGCTTTATCGGTTGAAATCAAAACAAAATTAGCAACCTGGCAGTTTATTGCAGCTTGAGCACAAGCCAATGTCCCAAACACGTTGTTAC
The DNA here is from genome assembly GCA_035271785.1 of Buttiauxella sp. Lineage (GTDB taxonomy): Bacteria > Pseudomonadota > Gammaproteobacteria > Enterobacterales > Enterobacteriaceae > Buttiauxella. The sequence continues at coordinate 5,851 of DATERH010000250.1, read as the reverse complement.
GGACACCATCAGCAACATTATATTCAACCAGGGGAACATGTTTGTAAGCCGCTGCATGATAAATGGTTTCAACATGGAAGGTTTTTAAAACGCGTTCGACATGTTCCTGTTCCTGAACATTACCCAATACGGGATAAAGAGCTACATCAATTTTATGGTCTGAAATGTATGTTGAGAGTTCTCGTTCGATGGCATAAAGCGAGAATTCGGACATCTCATAAAGAATCAATACTTTTGGATGGTTTTGTAAAATTTGCCTGCAAAGTTCCGAGCCGATTGAACCGCCAGCACCTGTCACCATGACTACTTTTGCACTGATATTTCTGGCAATAAGTTCAGGAACCGGATCTACAGGGTCACGACCTAGCAGGTCAGTAATCGACACTTTTCGCAAACTGTCAATTTTGGCTTTTCCCTCAACAAGATCAACCATACCCGGTATTGATAATACTTCGCAGGGTAATCCCTCAAGCATCTGGATAACTGCATTTTTACGTGAACGGCTTGCACTTGGCATAGCAAGAAGGATTTTCTTCACTTCATACTTTTCAACCAACCAAGCAAGTTTTTCAGGGGAATAGACAGTCACACCATGCATTACGCTACCCTGTAATCGAGGATTATCATCCACAAATGCTACAGGGAAATATTCAGCAGCCTGACTTAAAGCGGGTAAAAGTTGACGTCCGGAAGCACCTGCACCATAGATAATGATTTTGGTGCCTAGTTTTAGGCCCTGATTGATGATCATCCTTAACGTAAGACGAGAACCGGCGATCATTAGCAGACCGAATGAAAAATAAATAAATGGGATAGTTCGAGGGAGATAAAGATTAGTGTAAAAAGCAGCAATAATAAGCATTACTGCGGACGCAATCATCCCAATGCTCACTGCTACCATTATTTTAGCTGTGATGTAGCGAATAACTGCACGATACAAACCAAGTTTGACAAAAAAGACCAAGGTAATACCAATAATGGAAACAATCAGTCCCCAATGTGGCCAACTGGTCAGCGGGGTCATAGAGTCAATACGCACCCAGAACGCGAACCAGAAAGCAAAAAGTAACAGGACTGTATCAATAGCCAGAGTGATAAGTCTTTTTAAAGGTCTGGGAAGTGACAGTAAATACGTAAGCATAGTTTTAACCAATTATCGTCTGAGCATCATGCTCTTGATTTCAAGATTGATCCCGGCGCAAAAACAGCGTAGGGCTCTGCAACTGCGTTAAAGCCTGCACATGAACCGGCCTGAATAAACGCACCTCTACCTATATGACTACTACCTGCCAATTGCACTCCAATACCTATATGTACAAAATCATCCACGAATCCATCATGATCAACTGTTGAATTGCAATTAATGATGACGTTATCCCCTATTCGTGTATTAGCTCCGATTACTACACCAGCAAACACGACAGTACCGATGCCAATTTGCGCTGAAGAGCTGATAAAAGCTGTTGGGTGAATTAATGTGGTGAGGTTTATTCCTTGATCAAGTACCCTCTTTTGCATCTTCTCTCGCACGGTATTATTACCAATTGCGATCATTACATGATTAAAAGATTGTTTATGCTCAGCAAGATGCTCTGTTCGTCCTATGATGTTTGATGTCTTACTGGCTCCAATCTGCCAGGAGTCATCAAGGAAAGCTATCTGTGAAAACTCTCCTGACAGCACCGCAACTTCAGCGACGCTACGCCCATGCCCACCCGCACCAATAATGAGTAAATTTTTTTCCACTTGTCACGAAACCTTATTTTGAATCCCAGCACCACTACGATATGCAGTAACCACCAAGGGCAACCAAGCCATAACAACACCAACAACGCCAGAAATCTTTCCAGACGAAATAAATAGTGCAATAGGTAGTAACCACACGATATTAATAAAAAATGCTCCAATCGTTACTGGTTTATGTGACCCATATTTACGAGAAAGAATTTGATAAGTATGACTAGCATGTGCTTCATAGACTTTTTTACCACCAATGAGTCTGCGAAGTAACGTCGTTGTCGCATCAACGATAAAAACACCCAGCAAGCATATTTCTGCAAGGAATAGTTTGCTATCCATTATTGACACATGCAGCACAATCAAACCGATGATGATACCAAGAAATCCGCTACCGGCATCTCCCATAAAAATTTTTGCTTTCGGAAAGTTCCAGAAAATAAAACCAAGTGCCGCAGATCCTAACAGAGATAAGATTGCAACCTGATTAGTCTCCAGTGCATTCGGCACAGCAAAAGTAATTACAATACATGAGGCAAAAGCAAAAAAAACGGCTTCCATACTGGCAAGGCCATTAATACCATCCATAAAATTATAAAGATTTAGCATCCATACGAGGTAGACCAAACCAAAAATCATTCCTGGTAAGCCTGCGGAAAGTTGAAAACCAAAGAGATCAACCGACGGGAACTGACCTAAGAAAAATAGCCCTGCCCCAGCAGCAAGGAAATGCATCAATAAACGCCAGCGCGCTGCGATATGTCCATGGTCATCAAGAAACCCCACAACAGCGATGACAAATCCCGCGGTAAATAAAGATAACATTTGAGTCAGTGTTACTGTACCGATTGCGCTCAACACGATAATTCCAATCGAGAAAGCGACAACAATAGCCACCCCACCACCTCTTGGAGTCGGTACTGAATGCGAACTTCTCTGATTAGGTATATCTATAACATTGTTCTTTATAGCATAAATACGAAGACACCATGTAAGCACAAACGCTAATATAAAAATGACCACTGCGACACTCATCACCTGCATTATTTTTCACCCTTATAATACTCTGCGGTTTGCTTCATGGTTTCATAAATAGATACTGGCGACTGCCAGTTAAGAAGATTAGATGCTTTACTAGCATCAATATCCAATGAACCAAAAAGCTGCTCATAAATATTTTCTTTTCCAATAGTTTTTAATCCAACTTTCAGCATAAATGTTGGAAACCAAACGATCCGAGCAGGTCTATTCATCCCTTCAGCAAACGAACGAACTATCTCTTCTGTCGTCGGTTTTTCTATATCTGCAAGCAAGAAAAGTTCATTTTTTGAAAGTGGATTTTCTATGCAAGCAATTATGAAGCTCACAATACTTTTGAGTGACACCATCCCTCTTTTATTTTTAACTCCTTTAAAAGGTAGAGGTATCCCACTTTCAACAAGTCTGAGTAAACGCCGGATATTACCAGGTGCATTTTCCCCGCATATAAGTGCCGGACGGATGATCGTAATAGCCATAGAGGTATTGTTGAATTCATTTGTCAGAGCAATTTCAGCTTCTAATTTCGAAATAGCATAATCTGAGGTAGGTTTTGGAGTTGACGTCTCAGTAAAAGGTTCATTAATTGTGGTATTGCCATTTACCCCTATCGAACTGATAAAGATAAAATGTTTAACCCCTGCAGCCTGTGCATCATGGGCTAATTTGAGCGTCGCATCGCGATTCACCCGACGAAATTCAGCTAACTTATCATCAGCCAGATCTTTCATCATATGTGCTCGCCCAGCAGTATGAACAACAACGTCACATCCAACTAATGTTGCAGACCAATCAGTATGCTGAGAAATATCACCAATATTAACGAGGTCGGACTCTACCTTTACAGGACGTCGGGAAGTACCCAGTACATCGTATTGTTTAGCTTTGAGCTCTTTATGTAACTGACTTCCGACAAACCCAGTTGCCCCTGTCACCAGAATTTTCACTGCTTATCCTTCTTTGTTTGAACACATCAAATAGCATCAATCTATAAAATCAACACAAAGTCCGTACATCTATTATTTTAGGAATAGTAACCAAGGATTTTCATACTTAGCGAAGCCAGTTACAAGTCCATTGAGTATTTTTTAGATATGTCTGCAACTTTTCAGTTTAATTTTTGAACAGAAGGCTGTCGCTATACCAAATATGTAATAACGCATAGGAGCGCCAGGGTTGCCAGCGCTGTGCGTAACGGCGGATTTGCGCGGGCGTCATACCCGGGAATCGTTGCTTAATCAGGTAATCATCAGGCAAGAACACATCACTTGCCTGCCAGCCGCGTAGCACAATGTAGTTGGCCGTCCATCGGCCAATGCCTGGATAGGTGGTCAGCGTTTTTACCCCTTGATCCACATCCTCTGGGCGGTGTTGCACAAATACCCCATCCACCATTAAACGTGCCAGATGGATAATCGCTTCGCCGCGTTTAAGCGGCATTCCCAACGCCTTAAGCTGTTCCGGGCGCAATGATGCAAGGCGTTCGGGCGTCGGGAAAAGCCGCCAGTCAGGGTCTTGCGTCAATGGCTCACCAAAGACTTGCGCCAGTTTACTGGTGAGCTTTGCCGCCATCGCCACACTGACCAGTTGACCTAAAATAGCGCGGATAGCCTGCTCAAAGGTGTCCATGCAGCCTGGCAAACGCAGGCCGGGACGCGCCGCTGATAAATCCCCCAGACTTTCAAGAATAACCTGTGGCTGACATTCGAGATCCAGCAGTTGTTTTATGCGTTGTAAAACCTCATCGGCGACCGGCTGTAACCCGGCACTCAAAGTCACATGGAGCAGACAGGCCGCTTCATCAGGTTCCAGCGTCAATAATCCCTGATAGTTACCGAGCGCGAAACTTCGGCAGTAACGCGTTTCGCTGACTGTTTCAATGCCACTAACAGAGCGGCCGGCAAGAAAACCAAACATCCATTTCCAGTCGTAAGGCGGGTTGTAGTTCAGCTGATACATTCTCTTGTCCTGACGTTGACTATTGGCACAGCTTAGGCTGCGCAGATGAATAATGCTTTGCTTTCATATTCGGTTGCTCGATGCGAAACATTCCGCTAAAGTCGCCCCCCTTCTTCACCGGCATGGGGACGCTATGCAATTTATAGGCTTTGATTATGGTACTGCAAACTGCTCTGTAGCAGTGATGCGCGATGGCGTTCCACAGGCGCTGGAGATGGAAAACGGCTCAACATTACTGCCGTCGATGCTGTGTGCGCCAACGCGTGAAGCCGTTAGCGAATGGCTGTATCGTCATCACGATGTACCAGCAACAGGGACTGAAACCCAGGCCTTGCTGCGCCGCGCGGTCTCTTTTAATCGCGAAGAAGATATTGACGTTTTACCAGCCAGCGTGCAGTTCGGGCTAAGCTCCCTGCACCAGTATATGGAAGATCCGGAAGAGGTTTACTTTGTTAAATCGCCCAAATCCTTCCTTGGTGCCAGCGGCTTAAAACCACAACAAGTCGCGCTGTTTGAAGATTTAGTCTGCGCAATGATGCTGCACATTCGCAATCAGGCACAAAGCCAGGTTGCGGAGCCGATTACGCAGGCAGTGATTGGCCGTCCGATTAACTTCCAGGGATTAGGCGGCGATGAAGCAAACCAGCAGGCGCAAGGGATCCTCGATCGCGCAGCGCATCGCGCCGGCTTTAAAGATGTCGTCTTCCAGTTTGAACCGGTTGCCGCAGGCCTGGATTTTGAAGCCACGCTAACTAAAGAACAACAGGTGCTGATCGTCGATATCGGAGGCGGTACCACAGACTGCTCAGTATTGCTGATGGGCCCACAATGGCGCGCCCGTCGTGACCGCGAGCAGAGCCTACTCGGCCACAGTGGTTGCCGTGTAGGGGGTAATGACCTCGACATTATGTTGGCTTTTAAACAGCTTTCCCCTTTATTGGGAATGGGTGGGCAAACCGAAAAAGGCATCGCACTACCGGTATTGCCGTGGTGGAATGCGGTGGCGATAAACGATGTTCCCGCGCAAAACGACTTTTACAGCAGCGCCAATGGCCGCATGCTCAATGAACTGGTGCGCGATTCCCGTGACCCGGAAAAAGTTGCGTACTTGCAAAAA
>DATERH010000249.1:0-7177 GCA_035271785.1 Buttiauxella sp. | reverse complement strand
CGGCAGTAGGATCTCAAGCGTTCCGTCATTGATCTCATCGATCACCCACATCAACGGGACATAAGCGATCCCGGCTCCCACTTTTAGCCAGCGGCTTAATGTCATGGGATCGTTGGTAACAAACCGTCCTTGCGGGATCATTCGCGTCGTGAGCCCTTCGGGTGCTATCAACTCAAATTCATTGTGCGGACGAATGCTGTATTCCAGCCATGAATGACTGGCAAGATCGGCGGGTTTTTCCGGGGTACCATTTTGTTGCAGATAACTTTTAGCGGCGCAAATCACCATCGGCATCGATCCGAGTCGCGTCGAGAACAGACTGGAATCCTGCAAAGCACCCACCCGAATCACCACATCCAGACCATCAGCGATCAGGTCGGGGGCGGGAATGCCAGTCACCAGGTTAACCGTCAACTCTGGGTACTCTTTGAGCATATCGGCGGTCATGGACGCGAGGATATTTTGTGCCATCGTTGAAGAACTACCGATACGCAGAGTGCCGATTGGGGTGTTGTTAAATGCGTAGAGTTGCTCATGTACCTCTTGCGCTTCATGCAGCATTTTGCGGCAGCCGAGGTAGTAGATTTTACCGGCTTCAGTTAACCCAATGCTGCGCGTGCTGCGGTTTAAAAGCTTAACTTGCAACTCGTCTTCGAGCTTGGAAACGGTCTGGCTGATGGACGATACGCTCATTTCCAACTGCCTGGCCGCTGCGGTAAAAGAGCCAAGTTCAACAACTTTGGCAAACACCGACATCCGTTTAAGTCTTTCCATTGTTAACTCTGGCTTAAAAGTGATTTAGATCACGCATTATAGATAACTGGCTAACAATTACGTTAATATATTATTTCTCACACCACCCGTATCACTCGTTAACTCAGCGTTTCTGGCCGCTCTTGGGTTGGTGTCTTCCGAATTTTCTGCAAGGTTAACATGAGTCTATTTCCCGTTATCGTGATATTCGGTCTTTCTTTTCCGCCGATATTCTTCGAGTTAATTCTATCGCTGGCGCTGTTCTGGGTGGTTCGCCGTCTGCTGACTCCGACGGGAATCTATGATTTTGTCTGGCACCCGGCATTATTTAATACAGCACTTTATTGTTGCCTGTTTTATCTAATCTCGCGCCTGTTTGTTTGAGGTTGATGTGAAAGCACTTACAACAAAAATGACCCGCACGGCCATCACGCTGATTTTAGTGCTGCTGGCTTTCATCGCTATCTTCCGCGCTTGGGTGTTTTATACCGAATCCCCATGGACGCGTGATGCTCGCTTTACCGCTGATATTGTCGCTATTGCACCGGACGTATCGGGCTTAATCACCGACGTGAAGGTTCATGACAATCAACTGGTGAAGAAAGATCAGGTTCTATTCACCATCGACCAGCCGCGTTATCTGAAAGCGCTGGCGCAAGCTCAGGCCGATGTCGCCTATTACCAGGTTTTGGCAGGGGAGAAACGCCGTGAAGCTGGGCGCCGTAATTCATTGGGCACCCAGGCGATGTCACGTGAGGAAATTGAACAATCCAACAATGTGCTACAGACCGTCATGCATCAGTTAGCGAAATCTGAAGCAATGCGTGATTTGGCCGAGTTAGATCTACAACGCACCACTATTCGTGCGCCTGCTGATGGTTGGGTCACCAACCTGAACGTCTACACTGGCGAGTTTATTACCCGTGGCTCCACGGCGGTAGCGTTGGTTAAACAAGGTAGTTTCTACATCCTGGCTTACATGGAAGAGACAAAACTTGACGGGATTCGCCCTGGTTTCCGGGTACAAATCACGCCACTGGGCAGCAATCGAGTATTACGCGGAACGGTGGATAGCATCTCTGCCGGGGTGACCAACGCCAGCAGCACCAAAGATGCTAAAGGGATGGCGACGGTTGATTCAAACCTGGAATGGGTTCGTTTGGCACAGCGAGTGCCAGTAAGAATTCGTCTTGATGAGCAACAGGCTAATCTCTTCCCGGCGGGAACCACGGCCACGGTCGTTGTGACTGGCGATAAAGACCGGGATATTAACCATGACTCGGTATTCATTAAATTCATGCACCGTTTGCGTGAGTTCGGTTAAGCACAGGCTGATATGTATTTCATCTCGCATTTACATTTGCGCTTTGCCTTCAAGTTGGCGTTCGCCATTGTGTTGGCGGTGTTTGTGGGTTTCCATTTTGAACTGGAAACCCCGCGCTGGGCGGTACTGACAGCAGCGCTGGTTGCCGCTGGTCCGGCGTTTGCTGCTGGCGGTGAGCCTTATTCGGGAGCGATTCGTTACCGGGGGATGCTGCGTATCATCGGGACGTTTATCGGCTGTTTTGCCGCACTGTTTATTATCACTTCGATGATTCGCGCACCTGTCGTGATGTTACTGGTGTGCTGTATTTGGGCCGGTTTTTGTACATGGATTTCTTCACTGGTTAAAGTCGAAAACTCCTATGCCTGGGGGCTTTCTGGCTACACCGCGTTAATCATTGTTATCACCATTCAGGCCAATCCACTTTTCGCCCCTCAATTTGCCGTTGAGCGGTGTAGTGAGATTGTGATTGGTATTGTTTGTGCGATTCTTGCGGACTTAATTTTCTCCCCTCGCTCCATTAAGAAAGAAATTGACCGCGAACTGGATAATCTGCTGGTGGATCACTATCGACTGATGCAGTTGTGTATTGCACATGGCGATAAAGAAGAAGTGGATAAAGCCTGGAATGGCCTGGTGCGCCGCACTATCGCTCTGGAAGGGATGCGCGGGAATCTCAATATTGAATCTTCGCGCTGGAATCGTGCTAACCGCCGCCTGAAAGCGATTAACTCGCTGTCGCTGACGCTCATCACCCAGGCATGTGAAACATTCCTGATTCAAAATACGCGCCCGGAATATATGACCGCGGCATTCCGCATGTTGTTTGAGATGCCTGTAGAAACTGCGGCTGATGTTCACAAGCAGGTGAAAGCTCTCCGCAGAGCCATTTCCTATACGGGTGAAAAAAATACGCCAGCCACAGTAAGCAGCTGGGTTGGCGCGATTAGCCGCTATCTATTGCTAAAACGTGGCGTCATCAGCAACACGCGTATTAGCTCGGTGGAAGAAGATGTTTTAATCCAGGAAGTGGTTATCAAAGTGCAGTCTGCGGAAGGGCATCACGCGATGATTAACTTCTGGCGTACTACGATTTCCTGCGTGCTCGGCTGCTTGTTTTGGTTATGGACGGGCTGGACATCAGGCAGCGGAGCGATGGTCATGATTGCCGTCGTGACGTCGCTGGCAATGCGTTTACCCAATCCACGCATGGTGGCCATTGATTTTCTGTACGGCACCCTTGCTGCATTGCCGATTGGCGCGTTCTATTTTTTAGTGGTGATTCCGTCTACTCAGCAAAGTATGTTGCTACTGTGCATCAGCCTTGCATTTCTGGGTTTCTTTATGGGCATTGAAGTACAAAAACGCCGCTTAGGATCGATGGGGGCGCTGGCAAGTACCATCAATATTATCGTTTTAGATAACCCCATGACGTTTCACTTCAGCTCGTTTTTGGACAGTGCACTGGGACAAATAGTGGGCTGTTTCCTGGCCATGATGGTTATCTTACTTATCCGGGATAATTCAAAGGAACGCACGGGACGCACTTTGTTGAACCAGTTTGTTTCCGCGGCAGTTTCCGCGCTGACAACCAATAAAACACGCCGCAAAGAGAATCATCTACCGGCTCTTTATCAGCAACTTTTCTTACTGCTCAATACGTTCCCAGGAGATATCGATCGCTATCGTCTGGCGCTGATATTGATTATTGCCCACCAGCGATTGCGGGATGCACCGATACCGGTGAATGATGATCTTTCCGCGTTCCATCGCCAGTTGAGAAACACAGCTGATAAGCTTACATCGGCCTCGAGTGACGATAAAAAACAGCGTTACTTTAAGCAGTTATTGAACGAGCTTGATATTTACCAGGAGAAATTGCGTATCTGGGAGGCACCGTTACAAGTCACCGAACCGGTGAAACGACTGGCGGATGTGTTGCATAAATACCAGCATGCCCTGATTGATGCCTGACCCTAGCCGACGCCTTGCGTCGGCTTTTTTGTATCTATACTTATCAGATGAGCAATTGATAACGGGAGAAAATCATGACAAATCAGGCACTCCAGGATAGTGAATTATTTAACACGGGTTATCTGGTCAATGGTGAATGGCACAAGTTGAACGAAACCTTTGACGTTCTCAACCCTGCCACGGGTGAGGTTGTCGCTAAAGTCGCAAAAGCAGGTAAAAAGGAAACCGAAGACGCCATCGCTGCTGCCGCAAAAGCTTTTCCTGCATGGCGTGCAAAAACGGCCAAAGAACGTTCAACGATTCTCTATCGCTGGTTCCAGTTGATCATTGAGAATAAAGCCTGGCTCGGGCGCTTAATGACCACTGAGCAAGGTAAACCGCTGAAAGAAGCGGAAGGTGAAGTCGAGTACGCCGCAAGTTTCATCCAGTGGTTTGCCGAACAGGCCAAACGAGCAAATGGTGAAATCATCCCTCCAGCCAAACCGGGCTCACGCATTCTGGCAACCCGGGAACCCATTGGTGTTGTCGCGGCAATTACTCCGTGGAATTTCCCGATGGCGATGCTGACGCGCAAACTCGGCCCGGCGCTTGCTGCGGGTTGTACTGGCGTAATAAAACCGGCTAACAATACACCGCTATCAGCCTTTGCCTTGCTGGCGTTGGCAAAAAAAGCAGGCGTACCCGATGGCGTGCTCAATGCCGTAGCGGGTAATACGCAAGAAATCAGTGATGCGATTATGGCGAGCCACGCGGTGCGTAAAATTTCATTCACCGGTTCCACCGCAGTGGGGAAAACCCTGGTGCGTAATGCCGCAGAAACCATGAAAAAAGTGTCGATGGAATTAGGCGGCAATGCGCCGTATATCGTATTTGAAGATGCTGACATCGACGAAGCCGTGAAGGGCGCGATTGCGAACAAATTCCGCAATGCAGGCCAGGTTTGCGTCAGTGTGAACCGCTTCTTCATTCAGGAGAAAGTTTACGACGAGTTCGTCAATAAACTGGCGGAAGCCGTTAACGCTCTGAAGGTAGGTAACGGCCTGGAAGAAGGTGTTGTGGTGGGGCCATTAATTGAAAAATCTGCCGTAGATAAAGTCCGTGAGCATATCGAAGATGCACAAGCGAAAGGTGGCAAAGTGCTGGTGGGGGGTAAGAGTCATGCGTTGGGTGGCAACTTCTGGCAGCCAACGGTGATTGTCGAAGCCAGTGACGACATGAAACTGGCACAGGAAGAAACCTTTGGTCCTCTGGCGGCTTGTTTTAGTTTCAAAACGGAAGAGGAAGTTATTGAACGGGCGAATAACACGCCATTTGGTTTGGCTGCGTACTTCTATACTCAGAATCTGGCGCGTGTATTCAGGGTCTCACAGGCGCTTGAAAGCGGGATGATTGGGATTAACGAATGTGCGGTATCGACTGAACTGGGGCCGTTTGGCGGCGTGAAAGAATCTGGACTGGGACGGGAAGGGTCAGTATTGGGTCTGGATGAGTTTCTGGAAGTCAAAACCCTGCATATTGGCGGGCTGTAGAAGCGCCGAAAATAAGACTGTTCTGGTAAGGTGGCAAGTAATGAAAAAATACACCTTTGATTTTAGTCAGATAGAAGACCAACCGGGTTTTTATTGTCACTTTATCCAGGCTTTTCGACTTGAGAAAAAACAGGTTCACGATCTCGATAGTTTATGGGATGTCGTCATAGGGGGGATTTTACCGCTCCCGGTGGAGATTGAGTTTATTCATCTGCCAGAGATGCAAAGGCGGCGTTACGGTGCGTTGATTTTGCTTTTTGACGAAGCAGAAGAGGAGTTGGAAGGGCAATTGCGTTTTAACATTCGTGGCTAACCACGATGTTAAGGCATAAAAAAGCCCCCTGAGCTGGGGGCAAGTCCGTCAGACTTGACGACGGGGGGTTATTTATACAGCTCAGCTGTTGCATGCCATTGGCCGCCTGTACGGGCTTCAATGATGCGGTAAGAAGAAGCCCCTTTCTGTTCAGCTTTTTCATTCAGCATTTGGTGCATATCCATTGGCGTACTGCCTACCTGGCTTACAGAAATTGAACCCAGCGCTTCGCGGTTTTGTGCCTGGTCGGCATTAATTGATGTTGCAGCAAAAGCGCCAAACGACAGCATCGAGAGCAGGCTTGCGGTCACTAAAGTTGATTTCATGTTCATCATATTCACCTCGTCGTATTCTTTTATTGGGGTCTGTATTTCGTGACCCCCATCACAAAATCAAGTATACACTAGTAACCTATAAAATTAATACTACGCTAATTATTATCTATGCATCTTTTTGATAATAGGAACATTTGATATGACTTAAAGTTATTAAAATGAGTCTATTATTGCTGGTTTTTTGTTTAATATAAGTAAAAACAATGAGATGTCGTAATTTGACTTTTTGTGCGCTTCATCACGTATCTGGTTGATGAGAAGGCTGTTTAGGCTCGGGGGACGTGTTTGGAATGTGAATGGCTGAAGATTGAGGGTAATGGAAGAATGGTTTTGAGGATGTTGTCCCCGCTGTGTAATGACAACGGGAACGCGATAGCAATGCTTACAGCTCTTGCTCGAACAACACCAGAATCGCTTCATACAATTCTTTTACCGTGAAGTCTTTCGCAGGGGTAGTAAAGATGGTGTCATCTCCGGCAATAGTGCCCAAAATACCTTCTGCTTTACCTAAAGAATCGAGTAAACGCGCAATTAATTGTGCCGCACCAGGGCTTGTGTGGATAACCACTACCGCATCGTTGTAATCAATATCCAGTACCAGATTTTTCAGCGGGCTGGAGGTCGTTGGCACGCCAAGTTCGGCAGGCAAGCAGTACACCATCTCCATTTTGGCATTGCGAGTACGCACCGCACCAAACTTGGTCAGCATACGAGAGACTTTGGACTGGTTGATGTTTTCGAAGCCGTCGTTTTGCAAAGCATGGACAATCTCGCCCTGAGAACTGAATTTTTCTTCTTTCAATAATGATTTGAATGCTTTGACTAATTCTTCTTGTTTTGAGGAAATACGCATATGTCACCCATATTCAGGTCAACGAAGATAACATTACTATGCATTTAAATGAATTTTTATGCAAATGATTGGCTGGGTGAAAGCCTGAAATAATGT
>DATERH010000248.1:0-10046 GCA_035271785.1 Buttiauxella sp. | reverse complement strand
ATTTATTGAACCGCAGTTGCCTGATGTCGCCACGCTTAAAGACGTGCGGCTCCAGATCCCAATGCAGGTTTATAGCGCTGATGGTGAGTTAATGGCTCAATACGGTGAGAAGCGCCGTATTCCAGTGACGCTCAATCAAATCCCACCCGTTATGGTGAAAGCTTTTATTGCGACCGAGGATAGCCGTTTCTACGAGCACCATGGTGTTGATCCTGTTGGGATCTTCCGTGCTGCCAGTGTGGCACTGTTTTCTGGTCATGCATCTCAAGGTGCAAGTACCATCACGCAGCAATTGGCACGTAACTTCTTCCTGAGCCCTGAACGCACTCTGACTCGTAAGATAAAAGAAGTGTTCCTGGCGATTCGTATTGAGCAGTTGCTGACCAAAGATGAAATCCTCGAGTTATACCTCAACAAGATTTATCTCGGTTACCGCGCATATGGTGTCGGTGCCGCGGCCCAGGTCTATTTTGGTAAGTCGATTGATCAACTGACGCTGAGCGAAATGGCGGTCATTGCCGGTTTGCCAAAAGCACCGTCAACCTTTAACCCACTTTACTCAATGGAACGTGCCGTTTCTCGTCGTAATGTCGTGTTATCGCGGATGTTGAGCGAAAGCTATATTACCCAAACACAGTACAACGAAGCGCGTAATCAGCTCATTGAGGCTAACTATCACGCCCCAGAAATCGCCTTCTCTGCATCGTATCTTTCTGAGCTGGTGCGTCAGGATATGGTGGCGCGTTATGGCGAGAAAGCCTACGAAGATGGTTATAAGGTTTACACCACCATCACGCGTAAAACTCAGCAAGCCGCTCAACAAGCTGTACGCAATAACGTCATAGATTACGATATGCGTCATGGTTACCGTGGCCCATCTAATGCGCTGTGGAAAGTGGGCGAAACGCCGTGGGAAAAAACTAAGATTGTCGATTCGTTAAAGAATCTTCCCGCTTACGGCCCGCTGTTCCCTGCCGTGATTACCCAGGCAACCCCATTAGAAGCGACTGCATTGATGGCTGACGGTAGCGCCGTTTCCATCGATATGGATGGTATGCGCTGGGCGCGTCCTTATCGTTCAGACACCGCGCAAGGCCCAACGCCACGCAAAGTGACGGATGTCGTGCAAACGGGGCAACAAATCTGGGTGCGTAAAGTTGATGAAAATTGGTGGCTTGGGCAAGTTCCGGATGTGAACTCCGCGCTGGTTTCTATCAATCCACACGACGGTGCCGTTGTAGCGTTGGTTGGTGGCTTTGACTTCAATCAGAGCAAATTCAACCGAGCCACTCAAGCATTACGTCAGGTGGGCTCCAACATCAAACCGTTCCTTTACACCGCGGCGATGGATAAGGGCCTGACGCTTGCGAGCGTGCTGAACGATGTGCCTATTTCGCGCTGGGATGCGGGCGCGGGCTCCGACTGGCGTCCGAAAAACTCACCGCCAGAATATGCAGGTCCAATCAGATTGCGTCAGGGTCTTGGCCAGTCGAAAAACGTGGTGATGGTGCGTGCGATGCGAGCGATGGGGGTTGACTACGCGGCTGAATATCTACAGCGTTTTGGCTTCCCTGCGCAGAACATTGTTCACACCGAATCCCTGGCATTAGGCTCAGCCTCATTCACGCCAATGCAAGTCGCTCGCGGTTATTCTGTCATGGCTAACGGTGGTTTCCTGGTAGACCCGTATTACATCTCAAAAATTGAGAATGAAATCGGTGGCACTATCTTTGAAGCGAAGCCGAAAGTCGCCTGCCCGGATTGTGATATCCCCGTGATTTACGGCGACACGCCGAAGTCTAACGTGCTGGAAAACCAGGATGTCGAAGACGTCGCGCAGTCTCAGGGACAACAGAACGCCAACGTTCCAATGCCAAAGCTTGAACAAGCGAACAGCGAGTTGGTTGCGCAGAGCAGCCCGCCTGAATACGCACCGCACGTCATCAACACGCCATTGGCATTCCTGATCAAAAGTGCGCTTAACTCCAATATTTATGGCGAACCCGGTTGGCAAGGCACCGGCTGGCGTGCGAGCCGTGACCTGAAACGGAATGATATTGGCGGCAAAACAGGTACCACCAACAGTTCAAAAGACGCATGGTTCTCAGGCTACGGGCCGGGTGTCGTGACATCCGTATGGATTGGTTTTGATGACCATCGTCGTGACCTTGGACGGACATCCGCATCAGGTGCGATTAAAGATCAAATCTCAGGTTATGAGGGTGGAGCAAAGAGTGCTCAGCCTGCATGGGATGATTTTATGAAAGCTGTTCTGGAAGGAGTACCGGAAGAACCGTTAACACCACCACCGGGCGTCGTCACTGTAAATATTGACCGTTATACCGGGCAATTGGCCAATGGCGGGAGTAGTCGTCCGGAGTTCTTTATTGAAGGTACCCAACCGACACAGCAAGCAGTGCATGAAGTGGGTACAACGCTAATTGATAACGGCGAAAGCCACGAATTATTCTAATACACCCGTCGCCCTTCAAGCTGCAAGTGTGTTGGCAACACCCATTCGCCCCAGTCACATAGTTATTCTATGTTCCTGGGGATTTATGGTCTTGCCGCCTTCCTGCAGCTTGAAGTTGCCTGGGTATGCTTGTATCAAGGGGTTTACAAACGCCCCTTCTCTTTAAGCCATTCACGTACCAAGAAAAGCGCACTCACATTTCGCGCTTCGCTAAAATCTTCTTCATCGAGCAAATCAAGTAGCGATTCCAGCGGCCAGCGGACTTGCGGTAACTCTTCTGGTTCGTCACCTTCCAGCGATTCGGGATAGAGTTCTTCAGCAATAACAATGTTCATTTTGCTGGAAAAATAGGAGGGTGCCATCGTCAACTTTTTCAAGAATGTCAGCTGATTAGAGCCAAATCCCACCTCTTCTTTCAGCTCGCGATTCGCTGCTTCAAAGACAGTCTCACCCGGATCGATTAACCCTTTAGAGAACCCAAGCTCATAGGATTCGGTTCCAACCGCGTATTCACGGATCAAGATCAAATGGTTATCGATGATAGGCACTATCATTACAGCTTCGCGCGCAGACGGGCGCATCCGTTCATAGACGCGGCGCACACCGTTGCTAAATTCCAGGTCCACCGTTTCGACATTAAACAGCCGTGAACGGGCCACGGTTTCAACATGTAAAATGGTCGGTTTTTGTAATGGTTTACTCATCGTGGCTGGGCTAACAGTAAATGCAGGTACATCATTGTGCGTTATGCCACATATCTCACGCAACGAACATTCGATATTATTTACATTCCTGTAACTTTAAATGATTTTTAAAAGTCTCTGTTACATGTCAATAGGTTGCAATTGAAATAGGAATTTGCTGATATTTCTCGTAAAGTCGCTTTGCTAACATTATGTTACAGCAGGCTATGCGCAAAAAAATTTCTCAAGATTGACGCCATAGTTGCCGATATTTACTTCTATGCACAACATAATTTGAGTTTCAGCGAGGCAGTAGAGAACAAGTCTCGATGAACTTAAGTAGGTAAGCGATTCGGGTAAGTGAACGCCCGAATGCTGTACGGGGTGCAACTTGCTACGTTTTAATAAAAAAACGAGTGTTTGATGGGGAAAGCATGAGCACCTTTTTACTTCTTTTAGCTGCTATGCTGGCCTGCATCTTAATTGCGGGGTGGCTAACCTGGCGAAGCCTGCGTTTACGCAGTCGTGCCTCACAAGCACAATCATTTAGTGGCGCGACCTCGCGTAAGCTGACCGCTGATGAACGTGTGGCTGTTGAAAACTACATCGATTCTTTAGCCCGCACACAGGATATCGTAGGGCCTTCTGGCGCCAGTGCTGCACCGACCAAACTGGTCCTCAATGCGCTGAGTAGCACTGCGCTCTCGCTTACGCGTTCCATAACCCGATATGGCTTATCCACAGACGATCCCAATAAGTGGCGCTACTACCTCGATTCTGTAGAAGTGCATCTTCCTCCATTCTGGGAACAGTACATTACCAACGATAACTACGTTGAGCTGATTCGTACTGAATCCATGCCTCTCGTGATTTCCCTTAACGGGCATACACTTATCGACTACAGCAGTGAAAACTTTGGTTTCGCTCTGGAAAAAAACCCTCACAGCCAGGCGTCGATTCGTGGCGAAGAAAGCGAACAAATAGAGCTGCTGAACATCCGTCAGGAAACTCCTGAAGAGTACGCTCTGAGTCGCCCCGATGGATTACGCGAGGCTATCCTCATCTGTGTGGCATTTGTGATGCTGTTTTTGTGTCTGGTGACTCCATCGGTCGTTTTACCCTGGTTAGTGGGTGGCGCCTTGATGCTGCTGGCAGCGAGCCTGTGGGGTTTATTTGCTCCTCCGGCAAAAAATGCACTGCGTGAAGTTCACTGTTTGCGCGGCACTCCAAAACGTTGGGGGCTTTTTGGTGAATCTAACCAAGAGCAGATTAACAATATCTCGTTAGGCATAATCGACCTTATCTACCCGGCTCACTGGCAACCATACGTTAATCAGGATCTTGGCCAAAAAACAGATATTGATATTTATCTTGACCGCCAAGTGCTTCGCCAGGGGCGTTTTCTTTCGTTGCATGACGAAGTTCGCAACTTCCCTATTCAGCATTGGGTGCGCAATCTGGTGATTGCAGTAGGTAGCTTCCTGGTGCTGACGATGTTGATGATCTGGGTACCGTTAGAAATGCCACTCAAACTGAGTATGTCCTGGTTGGCGGGTGCGCAAACTATCGAAGCCAGGACAGTGGCTGAACTCGATAAAACAACCCTTACAGTTGGTGACACGTTAAAAGTAAACGGCACGGGTATGTGTAATATCCACACGCCTGATACCTACACCACGCGACAGACTTACCCGTTTACGCCGTTCGACTGTTCGCAAATTATCTGGAATACCGCCCAGACTCTGCCGGTACCGGATTCCGATATCACGGATAAAGCCGCGGCGTTGACACAGGCAGTCGGTGGGCAAATCCATCCGCAAACCAGCGATGATTCAAAAGTTAACCCGCAGCTACGCAGTGCCATTCAGAAATCAGGCATGGTATTGCTGGATGATTTCGCCGGTATTGTTCTGAAAACTCAGGCGCTCTGTACCAATGAGGACGAATGTATCCGTCTGAAAAATGCGTTGGTGAACCTGGGCAATACGAAAGATTGGGATACGCTGACCAAAAAAGCTGATTCAGGAAAACTCACAGGCGTGAATGTTTTGCTGCGTCCAGTCAGTGCCGAGTCGCTGGATAATCTGGTTACCACATCGACGGCACCCTTCATTATCCGTGAAACATCTCGCGCGGCACAGGCTCTCAATAGCCCGGCACCTGGCGGATATGTGATTATTAGTGACGAAGGCGGCGACCTGGTGGACCAACCATTACCGCCAGTTCCGTTGTATGATATTCCGGCACAAGAGCAATGGACTGAGTTCCAGCGGCTAGCCGAAATGCTCCTCAAAACGCCTTTCAAAGCCGAAGGAATTATTACCGGCATCCGTCAGGATGCAAACGGTACCAAGCACGTTTCCCTGCATCGAGTCCCGGACAGCAGCAGTCTGTGGAGTTATATCAGTACCACTGTGTTACTTATCAGCATGATTGTTTGCCTGCTCGTCAACGGTGCGCTGACCATTCGTCGTTATCGCCGTAATCGCAACCGTCTGGTGCAAATCCAGCAGTACTATGACAACTGCATAAATCCATCACTTACCGCGATCTCCGCTGTACGTCCGCTGTTCTAAACTTCGCGTGTCAGGGTGTGCTAATCTGTCACGCAGTTTCTTTTAATATCAGGCCCGAACCCTATGCATATTGATATTGCCTGGCAAGATGTCGATACCGTCTTGCTGGATATGGACGGCACGTTGCTTGATCTCGCGTTCGATAATCACTTCTGGCAGAAATTGGTACCGGAGAGCGTCAGCCAGCAAAGAGCGATTCCACTTGATGAAGCACATCAGCTGATCGCCCGCGAATATCACGCCGTGCAACATACGCTAAACTGGTACTGTCTGGATTACTGGAGTGAGCGTCTGGGTTTGGATATTTGTGCGATGACCACTGCACAAGGGTCAAACGCGCTATTACGTGAAGATACCGTCCCATTCCTCGACGCCCTGAAATCTTGCGGTAAGCGCCGCATTTTGCTGACGAATGCGCATCCACATAATCTGGCTGTCAAACTCGAACACACAGGTTTAGCTCAGCACCTTGATTTATTACTTTCCACCCACACATTTGGTTATCCGAAAGAAGATCAGCGGTTGTGGCAAGCTGTTGCTAAACATACCGGACTGGAACCTGAAAGAACGCTGTTTATAGATGATAGCGAGCCGATTCTGGATTCCGCCGCAAAGTTTGGCATTCGCTATTGCCTGGGCGTGACCAATCCCGATTCGGGCCAGGCCGACAAAACCTATCAACGCCATCCGGCATTGAACGACTATCGCCGACTACTCCCGAAGTTGATGTGTAAGGAGTCGTGATGAAAGAAAAATCGTCTGAAGGTGTGCGTCTCGACAAATGGCTGTGGGCCGCGCGTTTTTATAAAACCCGGGCGATTGCACGGGAAATGGTAGAAGGCGGCAAGGTGCATTACAACGGCCAACGTAGCAAGCCGAGTAAAATCGTTGAGCTGAACGCCATGTTGACGCTACGTCAGGGCAATGACGAGAAAACCGTCAAAGTTCTGGCAATCAACGAGCAACGCCGCCCGGCCACAGATGCCTCGCAGCTGTATGAAGAGACAGCAGAAAGTATTACTAAGCGGGAAAAAGTGGCGCTGGCACGCAAGCTGAATGCGCTGACGATGCCCCACCCCGACCGTCGCCCCGATAAAAAAGAGCGTCGCGATTTGATGAAATTTAAACACAGTGGCAACGAATAGACCCAATAGATTTCAAGATGCAGGAAGGCTGCAAACGAGTGAATCCCGATGAGTTTACTCAAGTCAGTGATTCGGGTGAGCAAGAGCAGCTAACACATCTACAACTTGAAAGATGACGGGTATAGCTGTCATATGCATGAGAGAAAATTATGGCTCAACAAGACCAATTACACCGTTACCTGTTTGAAAACTTCGCCGTACGCGGTGAACTGGTAACGGTTTCTGATACCTGGCAGCACATCATGGAAAACCATGATTACCCCGCGCCCGTAAAAACGATTCTCGGTGAATTGCTGGTCGCCACTAGCCTGCTGACTGCAACCCTCAAATTTGATGGTGACATTACCGTGCAATTGCAGGGTGACGGCCCAATGAACCTTGCAGTGATTAACGGCAATAACAACCAGCAAATGCGCGGTGTCGCGCGTTTTAAAGGTGACATTCCTGCCGATGCGGATTTGAAAACTCTGGTGGGTAACGGCTATCTGGTTATCACGATTACTCCGGCTCAAGGCGAGCGCTATCAAGGTGTAGTTGGGCTTGAAGGTGATACTCTGGCAGCCTGTCTGGAAGATTACTTCTTACGTTCCGAGCAGCTACCGACACGTCTGTTTATCCGTACCGGCGATGTTGACGGCAAACCCGCTGCGGGCGGCATGCTGTTGCAAGTTCTTCCAGCGCAAGATGCTCAGGCAGATGATTTCAATCACCTGGCAGCCCTGACTGAAACCATTAAGGCTGAAGAATTGTTGACCTTACCCGCCAACGATGTGCTGTGGCGTTTGTACCACGAAGAAGAAGTGACACTTTACGAACCACAGATGGTCGAATTCAAATGTACTTGTTCACGTGAGCGCTGTGCCGACGCTCTAAGAACTCTGCCTGATGAAGAAGTGAATAGCATCATTGCAGAAGACGGTGAAGTCGACATGAACTGTGATTACTGCGGCAACCACTATGTGTTCAATGCAATGGACATTGCTGAGATCCGCAACAATGCCTCTCCAGCAGATCCGCAAGTTCATTGATTACTTTGTTGCCCTTCCGTTTGTGGAAGGGCACTTCTACTTTCATTTATCTGATATTTGAGTCCTAAATCACACCCCGTCCGTTAATCGCACTATTTTTTAACATTTTCAGAATATTATCCCTGCCCTGCTAGCATTTCCTGCCATACTCTCACCCCGTTGTGACTCGATTCACAGCGTTTTCCGCTCTATGGATTCGAGTGGATGCTCAAATCTATGATAGGTGTCGCGGTTAACAACCAATAAACAACCCTACAATCTCAAGCAGTACAAATTGGCTAAGGAGTAGTGAAATGCGAGTTAAAGGTATAACCCCGCAAGATCTCAAGGCTTATGGAGTTCATGACGCAAGTGAAGTGATTTATAACCCTGATTACGACACCTTGTACCACGAAGAATTAGATCCCAATCTGGAAGGTTTTGAGCGCGGCATAGAAACAAATCTCGGTGCCATTTCTGTTGATACCGGTATTTTTACCGGACGTTCCCCAAAGGATAAATACATTGTCCGTGACGCGACTACGCGCGATACCCTGTGGTGGGCAGATAATGGCAAAGGTAAAAACGACAATAAACCGCTCAGTGAAGAGACCTGGCAGCATCTGAAAGGCCTCGTCACCCAGCAACTTTCTGGCAAACGCCTCTTTATTATTGATGCTTTCTGCGGTGCAAACCCAGATACCCGCCTTTCCGTGCGTTTTATTACTGAAGTGGCCTGGCAAGCTCATTTCGTTAAGAACATGTTCATCCGTCCTACTGACGAAGAGTTAGAAACCTTCGAAGCTGACTTTGTGGTGATGAACGGTGCGAAATGCACTAACCCACAATGGAAAGAGCAGGGTCTGAATTCTGAAAATTTCGTCGCTTTTAACCTTACCGAACGCGTGCAACTGATTGGCGGGACCTGGTATGGTGGCGAAATGAAGAAAGGCATGTTCTCTATCATGAACTACCTGCTGCCGTTGAAAGGCATTGCCTCTATGCACTGCTCAGCAAACGTAGGCGAAAAAGGTGATGTCGCGGTGTTCTTTGGTCTGTCTGGCACCGGCAAAACCACGCTGTCTACCGATCCCAAACGCCGCCTGATTGGCGATGACGAGCATGGCTGGGACGACGACGGTGTGTTCAATTTCGAGGGTGGCTGCTACGCGAAAACCATTCGTTTATCTAAAGAAGCGGAACCGGAAATCTACAATGCGATTCGCCGTGATGCTCTGCTGGAAAACGTAACCGTTCTCGACGACGGTTCGATCGATTTTGATGACGCATCTAAAACCGAAAACACCCGCGTTTCCTACCCGATTTACCATATCGATAACATCGTTAAACCGGTTTCTAAAGCGGGTCATGCTAACAAAGTTATCTTCCTGACCGCTGATGCATTTGGTGTTCTGCCTCCGGTTTCACGCCTGACGGCAAATCAGACGCAGTATCATTTCCTGTCGGGCTTTACCGCTAAACTCGCAGGTACTGAACGTGGCGTGACGGAACCGACTCCAACCTTCTCAGCCTGCTTCGGTGCCGCATTCTTGTCTTTACACCCAACGCAGTACGCAGAAGTGCTGGTGAAACGCATGCAGGCGTCGGGCGCTCAGGCTTATCTGGTTAACACCGGCTGGAACGGCACAGGCAAGCGTATCTCTATCAAAGACACGCGCGCGATTATTGATGCCATTTTGGATGGTTCTCTGGACGACATCGAAACCTTCACGCTACCGATCTTTGGACTTGCCGTTCCGACAGAATTGGCTGGCGTTGACTCCCACATTCTGGACCCACGTAAAACCTATGAGTCCCCAGAACTGTGGCAGCAAAAATCAGAGCAACTGGCTAAGTTGTTTATCGAAAACTTTGAGAAATACACCGACACCCCTGCGGGTGCAGCACTGGTGAGCGCAGGGCCGAAGATTTAATTAGCCCAAACGTTAGAAAGTTTAAAGCCCTCTCAGTAACGAGAGGGCTTTTTTTATTCCCTCTCGCTACTGAGAGGTTGAGGAGACTTCTTCATCGGTAACGGCAAATAAGCCCTTATCCGCAGACCACCGCGTTCGCTGGCGCCGATATCCAGCATGCCATTATGGTTGTCGATAATACGCTGCACGATAGCCAGCCCCAAACCGGTGCCACTGGTGCTACGCGCA
>DATERH010000247.1:0-2350 GCA_035271785.1 Buttiauxella sp. | reverse complement strand
CTGCCTAAACCTTTCAACGATCGTGAACTGGTGGCCCGTATACGCGCTATTTTGCGTCGTTCACACTGGAGTGAGCAGCAGCAAAACAACGACAGTGGTTCTCCGACGGTCGAAGTTGACGGTTTAAGCCTGAATCCTGGTCGCCAGGAAGCGAACTTTGATGGGCAAGCGCTTGATTTAACCGGTACCGAATTTACGCTGCTCTATTTGCTGGCACAGCATCTCGGCCAGGTGGTTTCACGCGAACACTTAAGCCAAGAAGTTCTTGGGAAACGTCTGACACCATTTGACCGTGCTATCGACATGCATATTTCCAATCTGCGTCGTAAGTTACCAGACCGCAAAGATGGGCATCCGTGGTTTAAAACATTGCGTGGCCGCGGCTACTTGATGGTGTCGGCTTCATGATAAGTAGCCTTACCGCGCGTATTTTTGCCATCTTCTGGTTGACGCTGGCGTTAGTGCTGATGCTAGTGCTGATGCTGCCGAAACTGGATTCGCGTCAAATGACCGAACTGATGGAGAATGAGCAACGTCAAGGCATCATGATTGAACAGCATGTTGAAGCGGAACTTGAAAACGACCCACCGAACGACCTGATGTGGTGGCGTCGTTTGTTCCGCGCCATTGATAAATGGGCTCCTCCCGGACAGCGTTTGTTACTCGTGACCAGCGAAGGGCGAGTTATTGGCGCCCAGCGCAATGAAATGCAGATTATTCGAAACTTCATCGGCCAATCTGATAACGCCGATCATCCGCAAAAGAAAAAGTATGGTCGCCTTGAATTAGTGGGGCCATTTTCGGTACGTGATGGTGAAGATAACTACCAACTTTACCTAATCCGCCCTGCAAGTAATTCCCAATCTGATTTTATTAACCTGCTGTTTGATAGACCTTTATTACTGCTCATCGTCACAATGCTGGTCAGTTCGCCGCTGCTGTTGTGGCTGGCGTGGAGTCTGGCAAAACCTGCACGTAAATTGAAAAATGCCGCTGATGAGGTGGCTCAGGGTAATTTACGTCAACATCCTGAACTCGAATCCGGGCCCCAGGAGTTTCTCGCCGCCGGTGCCAGTTTTAACCAGATGATTACCGCTCTGGAAAGGATGATGACAACTCAACAAAGGTTGCTGTCCGACATCTCTCACGAATTGCGCACCCCACTGACCCGCTTGCAGTTAGGCACAGCCTTATTGCGACGCAAAACGGGTGAAAGCAAGGAGTTAGAACGTATAGAAACGGAAGCTCAGCGTTTGGATGGAATGATCAACGACTTATTGGTGATGTCCCGCAACCAGCAAAAAAATGCGCTGGCGAGCGAAACCATGAAAGCCAATCAAATCTGGTCTGAAGTACTGGACAACGCAGCCTTTGAAGCAGAGCAGATGGGTAAATCGCTGGAAGTGACTTATCCGCCTGGCCCATGGTTGATGTACGGCAATCCCAATTCACTGGAAAGTGCACTGGAAAATATTGTTCGCAACGCATTACGCTATTCGCACACGAAAATTGCCGTTAACTTCTCCGTTGATAATAAAGGAATTACTATCACTGTCGATGATGATGGTCCTGGCGTTAGTCCATCCGATCGTGAACAAATATTTCGTCCTTTCTATCGCACAGACGAAGCGCGCGACCGCGAGTCTGGCGGTACCGGTCTGGGGTTAGCGATTGTGGAAACGGCCGTTCAGCAGCATCGTGGTTGGGTGAAAGCTGAAGACAGTCCGTTAGGCGGACTGCGGTTAGTGCTTTGGCTACCGCTCTATCATCGTTAATGTTTCATCGTAAAGAATAGGCCCTTCGGGGCCTGTTTTCCTTCCGGCAATAAATTGATATTCTGCGCGCCTTGTCTTATGGGGGCCGTATGCTGAATATCGTGTTGTTTGAACCTGAAATCCCACCGAATACCGGGAATATCATCCGCTTGTGCGCCAACACCGGTTTCCGGTTGCACATCATCGAGCCGACAGGATTTGGCTGGGATGATAAGCGTCTGCGCCGCGCAGGGCTGGATTACCACGAGTTCGCCGCCGTTAATCGCCATAAAGACTACAACGCGTTTCTGGAAGCAGAAAACCCACAGCGTCTGTTTGCATTAACCACCAAAGGAACGCCAGCCCACAGCGCGGTGAGCTACAAAGATGGGGATTATTTGGTGTTTGGTCCGGAAACGCGAGGCCTGCCTGTCACGATTCTTGATGCTTTACCCGCAGAGCAAAAAATCCGCATACCGATGATGCCAGACAGTCGCAGCATGAATTTATCAAACGCCGTATCGGTGGTGGTATATGAAGCCTGGCGCCAGCTTGGTTACCCCGGCGCCGTTCTGAGAAGTTAGATTCCGTCACCG